>JBDTCS010000074.1:0-11823 GCA_039923455.1 Kapaibacterium sp. (SeqCode)
CCTTATTGTCCGATTGCATCGAACGAAATTTATACCAGGTGAACGGATGCCCAAGATGCCCAATCACGGTAGCATGAAATAACAACGGGCCGCGGCTATCTAGCTTTATCGCGATCGCAATAATCAGTAAGATCGGTGAGAGCCCAATGATCAAGAGTGTCGTGCCAATCACATCGAGCGTTCTCTTGAGATACTTTCCGTAAGGTCCCTGCACGCCAAAGCTTATGGGTGCCGCCGCAATATTTTGATACTCCGTACTGCTACGAGTTACGCGGTCATGAATCACCTTAAAGTGATCGCTCAGTAAGTTAACGGTCACGCCGCTCCGTTTGCACTCCTCAATAACGCGTATCGTCTCTTCGTATGGCATCGCATCTTCGGCAACGATCACCTCATCAGCTCTCACGCGTGCGATATGACTTTGGAGTTCCTCGATGCCATGCAGGACGAACGCCGCGGGGTCGTGATACTTTCCGTTTACACCATTCAGCGAGAACTCTACCACACCTGTGATCTCGAACGGTACATTAGAGCCCGAGAGCGGTATGTCCATTATCGCTCGTGCAGCCTCGCCAGAGCCGATAACGAGCACACGCCGCAGATCGCGATTGCTGATCAGCTTCAGAATATGATGTCGAAAAAGATAGATCCGGAAGAAGCTTAAGAAGATCAGAGAGGTAACTGAGAACAAGATCACATTCGTCCGACTATGCATGATGAGATCCTGGCGAATAAAGAACAGGATCGCGATCAGAAAAAGCGAATTGATTAATACGCCACGGAGCAAGAGCGCGAACTGCGAAGAGCCACTCGAATATACTTTATGCTTGTAAAGTAGATTTTGTCGAAAGATGATAATAAGGATCGGGAGCGAAGCGTAGAGCAGACCGATACGCAGTAGATACTCACCGCCTTCGTGGTAGGCGTCGTAATTATCTAACCCTGTTAAATAATGGAGCGCAAAAGTAGAAACCGCTGCAAGCGTAACGGCAAGAATATCCAAGCCAACAAGGATAACCTTGGGCCAACCATGTTTTCGAACTAATTCAGATGGGCGCAATAACTAAGAGCTTTAATTACCGAAGCAAAAATAAGCCCAAATTAGCCGAAACCGTCACTTTTGGTAAAATTTCTTGATTTCTGTCGCGATTTGGGATATTTGGGACTCCGTGAGCTCCGGAAACATGGGCAAGGAGAGTATTTCTTTGGCTGCGGCTTCGGCCATTGGGAAAGAGCCTTCCTTGTATCCGAGCGACGCAAACGCAGGTTGTAGATGTAGGGGAATCGGGTAGTGCAAACCAGTAGCAATCGACTGACTCTCAAGGTGAGCCTTCAAGCCGTCCCGGTCTTCAGCTCGAATGACGTAAAGATGCCAAACGGGATTGGCACTTGGGTGCACCCAAGGTAAAGCGACGGCGTCACAATCTCCGAGGTAGTGCTCGTAATGATCCGCGTTCCTTCTGCGAGCATCTGTCCAAGCTTTTAGATGGCCCAGCTTAACTCCGAGGACTGCCCCTTGAATAGCTTCCATGCGATAATTTTGACCGCTCACCAAATGATTGTATTTTCCGGATGAACCATGATCGCGAAGCATTCGCATTCTGTCGTATAGCTGCTTGCTTTGCGTCAACACCGCACCGGCTTCTCCATACGCCCCGAGGTTCTTCCCCGGATAAAAACTAAAGCCTGTCGCGAGTCCCCATGAGCCAGCTGACTTTCCGTCGAATTCGGACAAGTGCGCCTGAGCAGCATCTTCGAAGAGAATCACATTATGGATACGCGCGATCTTTGTCAGTTCATCCATTCTGGCAATTTGCCCGTAGAGATGAACAGCTATTATTGCTTTAGTCTTCGATGTTATCGCACGGCTAACGCATTCGGGATCGATGTTGAAATAATCATCATGATCCACAAATACCGGCGTTGCACCGCACAGCGTAACGGCTTCCGCGGTTGCTATGAAAGTATTGACCGGAAGAATTACCTCATCACCGGGCCCAATTCCGGCTGCCCAGAATGCCACATGTAAGGCAGATGTACCATTGTTGGTCCCGACGCAATAGGACGACGAGTGCATCTCCGCAAATCGCTTTTCGAAGTCTGCGACCTTCGGTCCAAGTACGTAGTGCGATGTGTCCAGCACTTCGTTGATTGCGATTTGCATTTCCTCTTTGATGGACTGATATTGCGCTTGAAGATCGAGAAACGGAATTGGAGTCATGCCTTCGAAACTTGTGATGGATGTACTATTTAACCTGCTGCGAGTTCTAATTTTGGGTTTTGGAGAAGTGCCGCCTCTTCAGGATCTAACACGAGTAATTCTTCCCCGGAGATTACCCGCTCTTCATACGCTATCCGAGCCGCGAAACCCATGAACGTAAATAGGAATTGTGTAAAGACATAAAAATAAAAAAACGTATTGTCGTTCGTGCAACTGATCGCGAACATTACAGGCGTCATGATTAGTACGGCTTTGAGGGGAAAATAATTTTCGAGCCATTTCCCGTAGTATAGACCCCGCAGAAACATTTCGGCAAGTCCTAAATAGAAGAGAATGAGCCCGATCATCCCCCCGTCGAATCGAACGCGCAAATATTCGTTGTGCGGCGCACCTACGCTTGTGATATGCACAGTGATCCAATAGGCATACTCCTCTGTTCCTCCTGCACCGTAGCCCCACGGCGGTGATTCCTCAGCTTTGGCTTCAAAGTACTTTTGAAAAAAACTTCGACCGGAATCAGACTTGTTCAGGGAATTGTCTTCATTCAAGTATCGGCTCTTACTCGGAAGAATAAGCAACAACCCAACGAAGGCACCGAGCGCAAGCAAAGCAGTAAACGTAAAGGCAACATTCCGCCGATAGAAAATAGCGACGAGAACGCCTCCGATAAAAACATAGGTTGGCGTTCGCGAAGCCATCAGCAACAACAAGCCAATATTCACAATGAATAGAAGCAGTTCCGTAATCTTAAACCGATCCATCAATTGCATGAGTAGCAGGATCGCCATCGTACAATAAAAATAGGCAGAAACGGTTCGATACCCGATCACGCCTTCGAACATGAATCCGTTACCGGCGATATACATCCAACCTGTTGCAGCAAAATAAATATCTATCGTTGCCACGATCACGTTGATGATCATCATGATCTTATAGTACTTCGCGATGTGAATATCACCTTGAATTAGATTAAACGCGATCACATAGAGGAATGATGGAAAGGCAAGCTGCGTAACCGTTCGAATTCCTGTGCTAACGTTTTCCGACCACAAGAGCGACGTTGCGTAGTATGCAAGGAACAGCAGCCATAACTTTGGTGAGTATTTCCAAGCACGTCGACGCTCTATTTTTGATAGCTTCATGTAGGCCATCACCGTCACGACGATCGGCAACACACCACTGAATAGCTCCACCTTCGTGAAGCCCATATCGACGAAGACCGCCTTTGCTCCAAAAAGAATATAGAAGATAGGAGTCGCGAATGACCAAAGAATAATATAAGGACGATCGGTACGTTGAATACCGACCATGATCGCAAGCACGAGGAGCAGTCCTAATACATTCTCCATTATCGAATGCTTTGTTTTCCTTTAGAGTGCACCCTCGATAGAACCGGATCTCTTGTTCTCACGTGCTCTGGCACTGAGTTCACCAACAGACTTGCCGCTTGTCATCATCCATTCATATACCTTCATCTGCTTTTCGGCAATGCGTTGGTGCGTGAACTCTCGCTCAACGCGAAGCTTTCCCTTCGCGATCAAATCATTTCGGAGCTTCGGATTCGCTTGAAAGTGATCCAGTATTCGCGCCAGTGATTCTGTGTCGGCTTCGGGATAGATGCGTCCTCCCTCTTGAATCACGTTTGGAATTTCGCCGGAGCTTGAACCAATGACCGGAACGCCAGCAGCCATTGCCTCGATGAGGATGTGCCCAAACTGCTCGACCCAGCCCTCTGTCGTCAAACTTGGGAGCACTAAAGTATCTATAACCGCAAGATGCTGCGGCACGTCCTCATTCCGAATGGCCTTTGTGTGCACCACTCTAACTCCCAGTTTAGCTGCGCGAGCGATCACTCGGTCAAGCATTGGTCCGTCACCGACCACATAAAGTGAAACATCTGACTTGCGCTCCATCTGACCGAGAGCCTCTACCAAATTCATCACACCCTTCTCTTCAGTCACTCGACCGACGTAGCCGATAACAAAACCAATCAACCCAAGTTTGCTCTTTAGCACCTCATTATGAGGCAACTCAAAGGTGTGTGGGTCAACTCCGATCTGGGGGATCACTGTGATTGGCCGCTTGAAACCGCGGCAGATCAAAATAGATTTGGCCTCGGCGTTGCCCGTGATTGCACACGATGAATGTTGAAGATTAAACGTCTCGAGTAAACCCTTGAAGCCCGTTAGGCGATAGGGTAAATTCCACCAAGTAAAAAAGGTCGTGCGCGCGTCTGGTGCAAACTTTTTCAAGGCGAGAATCGTCTGTGCGTAGCTTAGTGCATAGGCACCTTGCTCGACATGTACGATATCGGGACGGAGTTCCGCAACAATGCTAAAAAGCTTGTTGCGAAAAAAGTAGGCGCTCTCTTTTCCAACGAACGCAGATCGCAAAACATGATGCTCTACTGCTTCACCCTTCGTAGCGATATAGGGATCCGTGATGTTGGAGTAGAGCGGGCCCTTCCACCGATCCGGAGTTACGAGCGTAAGTGACACATCGGGCATCGCAGCGAGTGCAGCGATCTTTGCCTGATTGGCTCGAATGGTGTACGTATGTCCGATAAATAAAAGTCTCACAAGGGCACGGGCAAAAAGGACAAAGCCAAACCGAAACTAATTCAACTCAGACCCAAAGCGGTTAGTATCGTACGGGCTCGCTTCTCGTAGGTCTCTTCTTTTACTCTCTCAAAAGCTTTTTGTGCTGCGCGCTGTACGTATTCCGAGTCGGCGCGAAGCCTCTGTAGCTTTTCCTTCAACTCCGAAACAGTTGCAAAGTACTCAACCTCTTCGCCTTCAACGAAGAACTCCCTATGCTCCGCTGTTCGATTCGCGATCATGAGATGGGCTGTCGCGGGAATTTCGAATGTTCGCATATTATGCGAAGCTTCATTTTGCGGACGAAGTAAGTTGAGCGCACACACGCCAAGGTCTAACAACGCAACCGATTCTCTACCATACACTGCTTTTCCATGCAGCCATGACTTCGGAACGTGCTTAGCGCGCTCCCAATCGTTGCCCCAAATCGCGATTCGAAACTCAGAGAGCTCACTGAGCAATTGATCGCGTGTTGGGTCGTACGTTCCTATGAACACAGTGTCGTACTCAGGAAGTTGCGCAGTCGACGCTCGTGCAGAGAGGTTTTCGATTGGAGAATGAATCTCGGCATCATACGCAAACGGAAGGTACGATGCTTGCGAAAAGCCAGCTGCCACAAATCGCTTCTGAAGTTCGCGACTCCACGTAAAGTGATGGTCATAGATCGGCAACGACGATATCAATGCTCGTGAGGTATTCCGAGTCTCCCAAGGGCTATCAGGATTAAAGTTTACCAGCGGCCGATCACCCAACACCGTCTTTACTTTTTGCAGCACACCAGCGGGAATAAGCTTGCCTTTTACTACGATCACCAGATCGGGTTGTGTGTGCGCAACAGCCTCAATCAGCATCTTGCCAACTTTATTGCCGATCAATCCTCTCCCGAGTCGCTCACCTACTCTGGTAGTGGAAAGCGGTTCAGCCGCATATCGCTTATCAAAATCGAAGGATACGACCGCGTGGCCGAGCTTTCGAAAGGCTCTTGCGTAACTCTCTTCCAGAGAATACTCCCAGAAGGAGCCAACGATCATTATTTTCATTCTTAGGTCTCAGTATCGGATTGAATCTTTGCACTACTCTTTACGCGCACGAACGATGATATGAGGCGCAAAAAGTGATGGCCAGACATCTTGAAGAAACGAAAGCTTTAATGCCGCAGGTGCCTTTTTCCGAAAAAGCGAAGTCGCATGCTGTGTCATATAACCTCCGAACGCATCGAGTCCATCGAGAATCGATGCGTCGCCATTCGAGCGAACAGATTCAATCCGGAAACCACTGACCTCCAGCATCCGCGTGAACGAATCCATACTGTAAAAACGAATGTGCGCACCCTTCCACTCGTTCGTAAAATCGGTGATCGAGGTGGACATCTCCGCTCTTGTGAGCGCCTTGAGACGCTCCCGAAAATATCCGTTGTTCGGAACACTCGTTACAAAAAGTCCGTCTTTCTTCAAAATTCTCCCGACTTCTTGCACGCAAAACTTGGGATCGTAAAGATGCTCCAAGACCTCGATGCAAACTGCTCCATCGAACGTCTCATCGGCATACGGAAACGGTTCGGAAAAATCATGGACGATAGCATCCAAGCCAATCTTCCGGGCTTCCGCAACACCGGTCTTACTAATATCAACTGCCGATAGCTTCGCAACCTTTTTGACGAGCCACGCTTGATAGTTCGATGCGTCCCCGCAGCCTACATCGAGTACCGAATCTGTCGGTTTGAATGCATTATCAAAGTGAACATGAAGCTGCTCATCCGTGAAGGAGTGGACTGGAGTCCAACCTTTTTCACGATCCCAATAATCATCGTAATAATTTGCGATCTCATCACGATCATGCTCAGCATCATTCGGAGCCGGATGTACCAACGCGTTATACGTCTTCGCGATTCGCTCACCGTAGGTATCCCAAGAAAACGCCTTCGAACGTACTGCTGCGGCTTCACCCATCGTCCGCATGCGTCCACGATCACTTTGCATTTCGTGTAGCGCAGTGAACAGCGCGTCCGCATCACCAGCTTTTAGAATCGTCCCTTCCACACCATTGCGAATAAATTCTTCCGCGCCGGTATTTTCGGTAGCAACAATCGGTAGTCCGCACGCCATCGCTTCCGCAATAACAAGTGCTAAACCTTCTTGAATGGACGGGAGGCAAAACAGATCCGCTGCTTTGAAATATTCTGCGATCTGATTGTTTGGTACATAAGGAACGTGCCGCTTGATCTGCGAACGCAACGGCGAACTCTTAAACCAACTAGCAAACTCCGACTCGATCTGGCCAATGACCGTTAGCTCCGTTCTCACGCCCTGCTGTTCGAGCTTTGCAACCGCTTCGAGAAGGTACACGATTCCCTTTTGCACCCCAATCGGGCCGATGAAGAGAATCTTAAGAGGTCCTCCAATCTCACGCAGCTGGTTGCCAACGCTGAAGCGATCCAGATCAACGCCGTATGGCACCTTTAGGATTTGCGAGGACTTAAATCCGTATTCTAAAAAACTTTTTCGTGCAAACTCGCTCGGCACCATGATGTAATCTGTCTCATGATACTCCTTGAGTTGTTTCTCTTCGAGCAACTTGTCATATTTGCCGAGTTGCAGTTCACCCAGACCATATCGTTTGCGTTCTTCCTGAAGTAACGCGTGCTGTTTTTGAATATGCGTCGAGCCGCGCTCAATGATCCCGATCGCTCCACGACTTTTCGCCTCGCGAAGTTGAAACAACGATTGATTTGCCCAGCCGGTAAAAATATCCGATTTGCCTACGTAACGTGTAGCCTTTTGGTCATAGAGATTATCTTTGAGGAAATAGGCCATCGACTGCGCATCTTGGATCGGCAGCTTCCGCCAGGCATAGCAAAGGTATTCGGGAAACGGTACTTGTCGAACGAGCTTATGAAACTCAACATCGTGCTTCAGCGATTCCGGCAACTCACGATTCGGAATGAGCGTGGAGTTTAGCGTCGTCGTCGTGAAACGCGACAGCATTCCACGTTTGTGGAGTTGTTCTACAAGATGGAAAGCATGAAAACGTCCGGCGCAGCTTACTGCGACATTCATAGAGTATGCTTCAAGGGCCAAAGATAGTACTCTGGGGCTATCCAAACAAAAGAGCTGCCGTGGGTCTCACAGGCTAGGCTAACTAACTCATGGGAGCGATTTCGAGTTCATTCCAAAGGGATTAAAGCCGATATTACAGAATCTCGATCTCGACGAGCTTTGCGTTCTTCTCGACAGAATTGCCGGCCAAAACATGCACTTTTGTAATGCGTCCTTTGACGCCTGCAAGAATATTATTCTCCATTTTCATCGCTTCGAGTACGAGTAGTGTGGTCGGCTTATCGGTTAGATCACCAACGGCAACACCGATACTCTTCACCAATCCTGGCATCGGGGCTTTGACAACATGGCTTGCGATTCGAGCCGCACCACCTTTTTCAGAAAGAGAGCTGGAGAATCTTTCACGAACGATCCGCTCCCGTTCTGATTCGACCTCGACCACGACACCATCGAGCGAGTGCCCGTCACTCAGTTGGCCGTTCGGAGTTGCAAAAATCTCAACTATACGCGAATCTTTGCGAACGAGGAAATTTCCTGTTCCGATCTCGATGACTTCGGTACCCGAAATATCAATTTCCGTACTCTCCCCATCCACTGTTACTCGTTTTTTCATGGCAATAAGATCGATCATTAAAAGAAAATGTGCGTTTGAAAAAGCGCAGTCGTGAGTGTGTGCTGCTCCCTTGGTTGCAATGGGTCCTGATTTGGATTGGTTGTCGAAGCGATTCGGAATTCCGGTCGAAACTCTATGAAGCGCAGCGGAAACCACTGCGCACCAATCGTGATACGACTCTTGACTTCCATCCCAAGATTGTCCGCTATATCATGATCACTGTACGATTCGTATCGAAGCAATCCATCCAGTCCCTGCACAACTTTTACGACGCCTTCAATTGCTAATGCGGTTGCTTTTGCATTGAAAGAGCCATAACCGGTAGGCGCATTCTTCCCCATATCGAGTTCGGCAAGCACTGTTACCGGTCCGACACGAACGCCACCATGCACTGCAAAAAGTGAAACTGTAAAAGTCGAGTCAGCGCCTGTGTTAAGTCTATATACGTGTCGGTGATTATAGAATGAAGCACCGATCTCACCCGAAAACATATCCTCGACGAATTCATTGGCGATGATCACACGACCGACCATCGCCATTCGGTTTGTCGTGTCAAAATTAAAGTTGGCGTTAGGAGTATTCTCGTTACCGTTAAAAACGCCGAGTGTGATCGTTGCGCGGTCAAACAGGGTCACTCCTGCCTCACCGCCGATATCGTGATAGTTGGGTTTCCAGAAAAACCCGGCATGATCTGCTCCGGAGAGTGCTTCATTTCCACCACGTGCATAGATCGTGTGGTCATCAAATCGAATTCCATACGCAGGCAGAAACGCACCTGTTTTCAGATATGCATCCGAGACAACGCTGCCATTCGAGAGTATCTCGCCGGATGCATGAACAATGTGCGCGAGGGCAAATCCATCGAAAGCTTTGTTCAGAAAATCATACGACAAGTAGCCATACAGCGTTTGCGTAAGAGCAGCGCCGAAGTAAACCGGCATCGCCATCATCTGCAGTGAACTTGCAGATGTCTTTTTATTGACTGCGATATTCGTCTTATTAAGACTATCTTGTAAATCGCGAACAGACGATTGAAGTCGATCGCTGAACGCGAGATACTGCGACCGAAAATCTGCGCCAATCCGAATACTCTCGGAGAGATTCGCGCTGAACTTCTCACCACGCTTCCACATCGGTAGTCGGTTGATCCCAAATCCATCGCCCGACTCCGTTCGCAGTTGTCCTCCCATCGGATCCAGATGGCAGCCCAAACAGCTTGCCTCGCCACGATAGAGAGCGTATCTTGGCAAAGCCAACGCTGTACTCGCGCTAACGAAAAAAAAGAGGATGAAAAATAAAATTCTACTTACTGACGTGTGTTTCACAGATCGCTGTACCTGACTTGAGATCATTTTTAAAATCCCTTGAGCTGAACCCGCTTTTTTTAGACCACTACTCGGACTAACACGACGCACAAGCTTCGGCACCGGAGTCAACTCACGGAAGCAGAATTCGCACTCTGGCAACATCTTCCGCGATCTTAGCCTTTAGCCTATCCAACCCATTCAAAGTCTCTTGAGCACGAATATAGGCTACGCACTCGACCGCTAGCTCTTTACTGTAAAGATCACCTTCGAAATCGAGAAGGTACACCTCAACTGTCTGTTTTCCTCCATCGACAACGGTCGGTCTGTTGCCGATGCTGAGTGCTCCATTGTATGACACGCCATCAAGGCCAACCGTTACGGCATAAACTCCGTCTGCTGGAATTAATTTCCCGACAGGGATTTCCAGATTGGCGGTCGGATAGCCAATCGTACGGCCTAGTTGTTCGCCTCTTACGACGACCCCGCTGAAGGAGTAATTGCGCCCAAGCAGTCCGGCAGCCTCGGGGAGTTTACCGTCTTCTAAGGCGTGGCGGATCTTCGTCGAGCTAACACTTATCCCATCGACGATCAGTGGCGGGACCTCCTCCACATCTACTCCCAATTGCGGAGCGAGCGATTTGAGTCGCATCGCATCGCCCTGCCGGTCCTTGCCGAAGGCGTGGTTGAATCCAACGACCATTGCCTTTGTCCCAAGCCGTGTGACTATTGTGTCACGAAAGAAATCAAGATAGGAGGTCTTCGAAAATTGTTCGGTAAACTCGATGATGATTACTTCGTCTATGCCGGTCGTTGCCAAAAGCTTCAACCGCTCGTCCATCGTTGTGAGCAGTGCGACCGAAGAGTTGTGCCGACGAAGTACTTGCTGCGGATGCGGATGGAATGTCAGTAGGACTGCGCGAGAGAGCCCAAGCTCGCGCTTCTTCGTGCAAAGTCTTTGGATAATCTCACGATGGCCAAGATGCACCCCGTCATAACTACCAAGCGTTACAATGGTGCGCGGATCGTGCGTCGCGTTTTCAAGTCCCCAGATTATTTTCAACGATAGTATTAGAATCTAAATCCCGTGGCTCTATCAAATAGCTAATAGTGTCTTGAGGTCGTCGATCTGTACAGCATCGACGACGCGCCAGGCACCAATAGCATCGCGTTCCAAATCGGTCAGAACTGCTCCGGTGCCGAATTGCTCGCCGAGATCATGGACGAGACTGCGCACGTATGTGCCTTTGGAGCAAACTATTCGAAACTCCACAAACGGAAGATCCACTGACAATAACTCCGCCTTCTCTACAAAAATACGACGAGTCTGCATCGTCACCGCTTCTCCCTTTCGAGCTTTAAGATATACCGGCTTGCCTTGCTGTTTGATTGCGCTATAGATCGGCGGCATTTGATCCTGAAACCCTAGCAAGCTCTGCAATTCCGACTCGATCTGTTCGCGCGAAATATCAATCGTATTCGTGATCACTTCGATCGGAGTCTCGAGATCGTAGCTCGGCGAGATAAGTCCGAGTCGGATTCGAATTCGGTAACTCTTGTTCATCTCGGTCAGCGTGCCGAGTAACTTTGTGCATCCACGGGTTGCGAGAATGAGGAGTCCGGTCGCAAGTGGGTCAAGTGTACCCGCATGCCCAACTTTTGCTCGCTTTACATCTACGTGTGGTCTGAGGAGTCTGCGTAAAACACTCACTACAAAAAAGGAGGTCTCACCGTAGGGTTTGTTGACCAAAATAACCGCTCCTTCGGGACTGAGTAGTTGCGCCCGTGCGCTTGGAGGATCGCTCAAGAGCGCATGCTTATTGAGTACTGCAACTATCGGAGTAGGTGAATCTTCGAGCTCGAGGAGCACTTGTTCTTTGTCTCCGGAGTGACTTAGGATTGCTCCGGCGCTTCCGTGCCGCTTGCACTCGTAACGTCAGAAGGCGTTCCTGACTCTTCGGAATTTTCGTCATTGGTGTGAGGGCTCGTCAGCCGGATCTGACGAAAAATATCTTCGATGTGCGAGACTTCT
>JBDTCS010000075.1:0-3208 GCA_039923455.1 Kapaibacterium sp. (SeqCode)
CCCAATCGCACCGACGCGCCGAAATATCCGCCTACTCCAGCAACAGTTTGTATCGATCCTTCCAGCGTGAAAGATGGGAACAGCTGGTATCGCAGGATCTCTTCACCTGCGCGCGCAGCATCAACGCCGATCGAAGCCATCCGGACTTGAAGATTCACACTTATTGTGGAATCTGGAACAGGCACTATGCCTGAGTCATAGACTGTGTCAACACCGGTTGCGATAGAGACACTATCGATTAAGGTTATGCTATCTGTCGAAGTGACGAGCGCGACCAATTGGAGTCTTCGTATCGACTGTTGGTAGTTAATAGCGGCATCGCTCCGTTGTCTTCGAGATTCCGCAAGTGATATCTGTGCCTGCAACGATTCGAGCGCATTCGTCTCCCCTGCCTCACGTTTTAGCTGAGTAATCTTTACAAACACGAGGGTATGGGCTAGATTACTGTCTGCCTGTTCGAGAAGCTCCCGATCGGTTCTCGCATCCAGATAAGCAAGTGTAACCTCGCGCACTACCGCTCGATGCGCCAACTCAAGGCGAAGTTCGCTTTGAGCATTCGTCAAGTCACGAACGCGTCGGATGGCCGGATATACGAGCGGGAATTCAAAACTTTGCGAAATCCCGAATGAAGATTTGCCGTTCACAATCGCGCTTCGTTCGTCAATAGCATAGAACACTTCTGGGCTTGGAACGCTGATAGCCGAGCGGAGTGCTCGATCGCGGTCCCGAAGATACTCGTTACCAAGAATCTCTGGAGAGCGACTGATCGCTCGCTCTATAAGTTGTTTCAGACCGATCGACTGGCCGTTTGCCACTCGCACATTCGGTAAGAGAACGACAAATGCGAGGGCCATGATCGAAGTAATAGGAGCGGACGCATTCTTCCGGACTCTAGTTTGCCTGGCGACTCCTAAATATTGATAGACGAGTGGCACCACGAAGAGCGTTAACAATGTCGAAGAAACGAGGCCGCCGATGATCACGGTTGCAAGAGGTCGCTGTACTTCAGCGCCAGCGCCGTTTGCAAGCAGCATGGGTAGAAAGCCCAGCCCAGCGAGAGCCGCGGTTGTTACGACAGGCCTGAAACGCTCCTCACTCCCACGAAAAATCGCATCCATTATCACTTCGTTGACATTTCGATGCGCATTGAACTCTACTACCGTATCGAATTGCTCGTGCTTTCTGATGGCAGCGAGCATCACGATCCCGTTCAGAACTGCGATACCAAAGAGTGCGATGAAGCCTACTCCCGCCGATATCGAAAATGGAAGACCGGCAATAAGCAGTCCTGCAATACCCCCAATCGCTGCGAGCGGAACGCAAAGAAAGATCATGAGACCAAGTTTAACACTCTTGAATGTTTGATATAAAAGGAGGAATATCAAGAGTAGCGATAACGGGACAACGAGCTGAAGCCGTTTAGAAGCAGCTTGCAAGTTCTCGAATTGCCCACCGTAGTGAATGGTATAACCAACAGGAAGTTTGACCGCACCACTGACACGTTGCTGGACTTCCGTAACAAAGCCCTGGACATCGCGAGCTCGTACATTCGACTGGATCGTGATAAAGCGAGATCCATCTTCACGTGATATTTGAGCAGGTGCGTCTTCGAACCGTATCGCGGCTATTGAGGAGAGTATCACATACTTACCATTTGCGGCAGGGACCTGAATGGCTTTGATCGCTTCTAGCGAGCCACGAGCCGTGGAAGCGTATCGGACGACGATATCGGACCGTCGCTCGCCTTCAAAGATCTCCCCCGCCTTCTTACCACCGATAGCCGTCGTAACCACATCGTTAACATCTTCGATCGAGAGTCCATACCGCGCAATCATTGCCCGGTCGGCCTGAATAACAAGCTCTGGCAGTCCTGTGGTTTGTTCGACACTCACGTCCGCGGACCCTTTGACCGATCGAAGAATTCTCGCCACGTTTTGAGCAGCTGGATTCAAGACCGAAAAATCACTTCCGAAGATCTTAATGGCCACATCGCCTTTCACACCCGCGATCAATTCGTTCATTCGCATTTCGATCGGCTGAAGGAATTGCGTTCCAATACCGGGCACGCCTGACAGAGCGTTGTTCATTGCCTCGAGTAATTCTGCTTTGGTTCTGTGTGTCTTCCACTGTTCCTTTGGATGGAGGATCACAAAGACATCGCTCGACTCCACACCCATTGGGTCGGTAGAAATCTCCGCTCGACCAGTATGGGAAACAACCGTCTTCACCTCTTCGAATTTCATGATGCGGCGCTCTACTTCCGAAGCAAGCTTCTGGGATTCCGAAAGCGAAATTGAAGGTAAGCGAACAAGCGAAATAGAAAGATCACCTTCATCCAGTCTCGGAATAAATTCGCCGCCGAGTCGCGAGAACATGATGAGTGCCAGAATGAGCAGAGCCGCTATCCCGGCCAACAAGGACTTGCGGAGCCTAAAGCTCCGGCGTAACAAAGGTAAATACAGCTTGCGTAAATAATCAATTATTTTCGACTCCTTGATTTGGCCCTTCCGTTGCAAAAAATAAAAGCTCATCATCGGTACGTATGTCACCGAAAGAATAAGTGCGCCGATCAGTGCAAAGCTCACGGTGAGTGCCATTGGACGAAAGAATTTACCTTCGACGCCCTGAAGAGTAAGTATAGGGAGATAGACCAAGATAATGATCAACACCCCAAACTTCGCTGCTTGCAATACTTCGCTCGAGCCTGAAAAGATCAGTTCTGACGCTTCGCGGTCAGAAAGTTTTCGGCCGTTCGTTCCTTCCAAATGTTTTGAGATAAGTCTAAGACAACTTTCGACAATAATGAGTGATCCATCAACCACAAGTCCGAAGTCAATTGCGCCGAGGCTCATCAGGTTACCTGATTGCCCAGTGAGCACCATCAGGATGACAGCAAAGAGCATTGTTAGAGGTATAACAGAAGCGAGGATGAGACCAGCACGAAGATTAGCAAGGAAGAGCAAGAGCACCGCTATAACAAAGAGAGCACCCTCCAGAAGGTTATGCTCAACCGTTGTGAGAGTACGATCGACCAGTTCTTCGCGGTCGTAATAAGGTTCTATCACGACGCCAGGCGGTAAGCTACCCTTGATCTCCTCGATACGCGCCTTGACTCCACGAACCGTGATTCGCGAGTTTGCTCCTTTTAGTTGCATCGTGATTCCGGTCACAACTTCTCCTTTTCCATCCTGAGAGGCTGAACCAAACC
>JBDTCS010000076.1:0-12047 GCA_039923455.1 Kapaibacterium sp. (SeqCode)
GACAAGTACAGTCGACTGGGCAGACCATAAATTATATCATGGATAGTGTTTTCAACGATGGCACGAAATGGCTCTACACGAATTTCTATATCACCGCGTACGTCGAGGAAGTCGCTGATGCTGTGAGTTTGGGCCAAGCAACCAACACTGCGTTGCAAGTCTATCCAAACCCGTCTACTTCGTCCGTGACAGTCACGCTTCCGACAAGCGACCCATCGGCCAGATTAGTTGTGCTCGATCAACTCGGACGAACTGTGGCCGATCTGACCGCATCCATTCGTCAGGCTAAGCAGATCAAACTCGAAACCGCAAGGCTGCCTGCAGGTGTGTATCATCTCCAGCTTCAGAATAGCGTGGGAGTGACAAATAGGGCGTTTAGCGTGGTTCACTAACCGCATCCTGAGAAATGAGGCGGAGGAATTTGGTAAGGATTTTAGGACGGAATCGCCGTAAATTGCTTCATCCGTCCAAAAAGCCCATTTGCCGAACTAACCGCGGGGTTGGGCTGTTGCTTGCCGTCTCTAAAATAGAGTAAAAGACTATGCCTAAAATGAAGACAAAGTCCGGAGCCAAGAAGCGCTTTAAGCTGACAGGTTCCGGCCGCATTAAGCGTGAGAAGGCGTTCCAAGCGCACATTATGACTTCCAAGTCACAAAAGCGCAAACGCAATCTCCGCAAAGCGACCCTGGTTTCGAAGAGTGATGAGCCAATGGTTCGTAGAATGCTTGCGGTTTAATTCGCAACGTTTTTCGTCCGATCTGTTCATTCAAAACTGCAGCGAGCGCCACGTAAAAGTTACGCCGGCGATCCTGAAACATAGGATATGCGAAAGCACATTCTACGGAGTAGGAATTCAGATGCTTGCTGTGGTTATACAAACAAGAAAAATCTGAAAAGATAAACAATGCCAAGAGCAACAAACCTACCAGCTTCCAAGCGCAGGAAGAAAAAAATGCTCCAAGAAGCCAAAGGCTTCTGGGGAATGCGCAGCAACGTACTCACGGTTGCAAAGCATCACGTCGACAAAGCACGCCAATACGCATACCGCGATCGCCGGGTACGTAAGCGCGACTTCCGCAGCTTATGGATCGTCCGCATTAATGCGGCAGCCCGTGAAAACGGCACCACCTATTCGCGCCTCATGGGTGCGTTCTTGGAGTCCGGCATCACGATCAATCGTAAGGTACTCGCTGATTTGGCCGTCACAAGCCCGGCAACATTCACCGAGCTCGTAAAAGCATCCGGTGTAAAGCCAAAGGCAGTCAAGGCAAAAGCCTAAGCGTTGGCTATAGCCTAAGTATTTGTTCGGAATTTCCGAATAGAAAAGCTCATCCATTTTTTTGGATGGGCTTTTTTTATGGGCAAAAAAGTCTCTCCCTACCATTCCTGCTATTTTTTATTAAGATGGCTTCGTTGAAATCATGCTTCCAGGCGTTATCTTTGACACTGTTATTGCCCACGCACCAAACCGTTGATGGCTTCGAGAAGAGAACAGTCCCGCGAAATTCGCGTTTTTATTTCTTCGACATTTATCGATCTCTTTCGAGAACGAGAGCACCTTGTTAAGATAATCTTTCCCGAGATACGTCATCTTTGCCGCGAACGTGGAATAATATTTACTGAGGTTGATCTTCGATGGGGCCTCACGCATGAAGATTCGAGTTTTGGTCGCGTTATCTCGACGTGTCTTTCGGAGATCGATCGGTGTCGTCCATTCTTCGTCGGACTCATCGGCGATCGCTACGGTTGGATCCCCGATTTCCGTGACATCCACAAGAACGCCTACTTGATGGAAGAGCATCTCTGGCTCGAAGAAGCAGTACTCGATGGTTCGAGTTTAGTCGAGATGGAATTCAATCATGCCGTGCTGAACTCGACCGAACCAATGGAAGGCGCGTACTTCTACATTCGCGAGCAATCCCAGGAGGCTATGCCCGCCGGTGAAGCTCCGTATTATCCACTTGAAGAGAATCAAGGCATATCACTCGATCTCGCACATCAAAAACTTGCTCGACTCAAAGAGCGCGTACGCGAGAGCGGGCGCCCTACAACAAATTTCAGTTCGGTCGAAGCATTAGGCAAACAAGTTCGCAAAGATTTGCTCGCAACTATCGAGCAACTCTGGCCGGAAGAAGCCGATTTTTCTGCGCTCGCTCTCGAACGTAGACAGCATGAGTCATTCGCGATGTCGCGTCGTCAAGCCTATATCGCTCGGCAAGATATGATTCGTCCGATGACAGATCACGCACTCGCCGGAACGCAGCCACTCATAGTTCGAGGTTCACCAGGTTTGGGTAAGAGCGCACTGCTCGCATATTGGAGTCGCTTTTTTGCGCAACGTCATCCGGGCATTCGTGTCGTAACGCATTTTATCGGATCAGTCAGCACCGATACAGGTCACGAAGGATTGTTGCGTCGCATACTTTCCGAAGTGCGAGATCTTATTGGCTCCGATGAACCGCTTCCGAACACTACCGCGGAGCTGGAGAAAGAACTTGTTACGTGGCTTTCTCGAGTGCCGGATGGAAAACTTGTGCTCGTCATCGACGCGCTGAATCAACTCGAACCTCGCGCAGCCGAGCTTGCATGGTTGCCGGAATATCTACCACCGAATGTTCGCATTATTCTTTCGACAACACCCGGCAAGACACTCGATGCCCTGCAATCGCGAGGCTGGCCGGAGCTGGAAGTAAAGCCGCTTGAGCTCGAAGAGCGCGAGGCACTCATCGCGAGATTTTTATCCGAGTATCGTAAATCGCTTACGCTCGAACAATCGCGCAAAGTTGCCTCGACTCCGCAAGCTGCGAATCCACTTTTTTTGCGGACGTTCCTCGAAGAGATGCGGTTATTCGGTACGCACGAAAAGCTCGACGCGCGTATCGAGCATTATCTCGCTGCTCAAGATATAGCCGAGCTGTTTCAACGCGTACTCGAGCGCATCGAAGGTGACTTTGGCGCAGGGACAGTTCGCGAGATCATGCGACTCATTTGGGCTTCACGACAAGGCCTGACCGAGCACGAGATATTAGAGTTGACCGATTTATCTCGCGCTGATTTATCGCAACTATTGATCGCACTCGAATTTCATCTTGTGCAGCGTCACGGTTTTATAAATTTCTTTCACGATTATTTACGTCAAGCTGTCGAGCGCTACTATCTTTCGACCGAGGACGAGCGCGTCGAAGCGCACCGTCGACTCATTCGATATTTTTCCGTACAACGAACATCGCCACGCAAAGCCTACGAACTTCCATGGCATCTCCAGCTTGCGCACGAGTTCGAAGGATTAAGGGATTGGTTGACCGATATCGAAGCGTTTCTCGACTGCTGCACCGAAGAAACGCAATGGGATTATCTTGGCTATTGGCTCACGCTAAACGGTATGTACGATTATGGTGCATCGTATCGTGTTGGGCTTGATCAGTATCGCGGACGTTTCGGATCTTCGGTGCAATATGCAAATGCGCTTGAGCGCGTCGGAAAATTTTTAATGGTCTGTGCTGCCTATAATGAAGCGGAATCATTTTTCGAGGAAGCGTTGCCGATCCTCGAATCCAAGTTTGGTGCACACAGTCCGGAGGTAGGAAACGCCCTAAACAGTCTCGGAACACTACTCCAAACAAAAGGAGAATATGCGGCCGCCGAACCCTTGCTCCAACAAGCGCTTTCGATCCATGACAAAACTTCACAGCCCGAGAACGAAGAGTTGGCAGCGAGTCTCGACAGTCTTGCAACGTTGCTCTATTATCAAGGCAAGTTTGTCGAAGCGGAAAAACTTATTCGTCGCGCATTCACGATTAACGAGCGTTTGCTCGGCCCCTCGAAATCGCAAACGATCGAAAGTCTGGAAAATCTCGGTGTCATGCTCTACTCGCTCAACCGCTTCGAAGAAGCCGAAACTGTATTCTTGGATGCGATCACGAGAGCAAAAAATACGCTCGGCGAAGAGAGCCCGAAGTTCGCGAGTTTGCTATCGAACCTCGGTGCAGTGAATCGCGGTCGTGGAGATTGGGAGGCAGCCGTAAAGAATTTTGAGGCAGCGCTCGCAATCAATGAACGCTTACTTGGGCCAGACCACCCCGATACTGCAAACACGATTCAAAGTCTTGGAGTTGTACTCAAAGCCATGGGTGATTTAGAAGCAGCGGAGCCTCTTTACCGCAGAGCAGTAAAGATAAGTGAAAAGACAAGGGGTGTATCGCATCCGATGACTGCTCGGTGCAGGCTCATGCTTGCGAGGCTCCTTACGTTAAGAGGAGAATCCGAGATCTCAATGGAGTTATTGCAGGATGCACTGCAGGTTTTCAAAAAAACAATCGGTGAGGAACATCAACTTACAATCGCTTGCCAGGTCTCCATTGCTTGGGTGCTCCGATCGCAAGGAAATTTGACCGGTGCTGCAGAAATTTATAAAAAGTATTTCCCGCTGCTCGACCAATCCTATCTATCCCCAAAGGAGTTTAAGAGAGAGGAGTCACTTTACCAGTCCATAGTGGACGAGGGGACATTGAATCAATAAACAAGAATGCAAAAGGTGGTGGGAGACCCACCACTTCTGACTTATGAATTCGTAATGCTCGGGGAGCTACCCTGGGGAATTACTTCGTCATTCCTCCTGGATGATCACCGCTACTGGTTCCATCCACCAAGACGATTGTAATTCCTGTCCCACCCTGTTGTGGGTTGACATACGTAAAACGCATTGGATTTGTCGGATCGACTACAAGTGGCACCTGCATCCAGCTATCGGTGCAGGTTGTCGCGACGTATGCTTTAATCGAAAAATTACCGGCGAGGGATTTATCAGGTTGCGCAGGTACGCGCGAATCCATTCCGGGTTGGCAGGTGCCATCACATGTTGATCCCGCAGCAGACGAGGCACGCAATGGTGCAACGGGCGTAATATCGACTTTGGCGGTTCCGCCCGGCGTGACGTTAACCGTCACATAGCTCTTTGCAGGAAAACTATGCTGAAGGTCTTGCGCGTTTGCGATTCCCACAAGCGTAAGCAGACACAAAAAAACCGAGATCTTTAATAAGGTTTGCTTCATAGAAATAGATAGAGTTTGAACTCTATGTTTGATGACGAAGGAAGTACATTTATTCGGAGTTGCAACACCAACTCCGTCCGAAAGACCAAGCGATTCCTAAGAGCCACTCGTTCCGGAATTCCAAACATACGTGATTTTCTATTCGAAGTCAAGTGTTAATCTATAGATACCCGTAGATTTGCTTTGAGACAAGTAGCGAATTCGTGTCCGGACCGCGATTCGCAAAAATTCACAATTGCTCCTCTCACCACCAAAACGCGTATTTTTGCCCTAATGCAAATGACCAAAATAGAATTAGATACTCTTCGCGAGGCGCTGCTTGTAGATCTCGATCGGATCACGAGTATCGAGGATCTCGAGCAATTCAAACTCGCACATCTTACGCGCAAGGGGACGATTGCCGCACTCTTCGAACGACTTCGCGAAGTCTCGAAAGATGATAAGCCGCAGATCGGAAAAGATCTGAATGCGTTGCGCACTTCGATCGAAACCAGATTTGCCGAACGCGAGAGCGAAGGGAGTTTTCAAAAAAGGTCGACAAAAGCGTCGATTGATTTGACGATGCCCGCACGTGCTGTGCCGGTAACGGAGCCCGGTCATGAGCATCCACTTGCGCGAACCTTCAATGATATGATCGCGATATTCGAGCGTATGGGATTTGCGGTCGAGACCGGTCCAGAAGTCGAGGACGACGAGCATAATTTCGGCAAGCTGAATTTCCCGCCTGATCATCCGGCGCGAGATATGCAAGATACGTTTTTCGTTGCGCCCTATGCAGGATGGAAAAAGGAGAGCGGCGATGAAAATCTTGTATTGCGTACACATACTTCTCCGATGCAAGTGCGTTTGATGGAAACACAAACTCCTCCGATTCGCGCGATAATCCCTGGCAGAGTGTATCGGAACGAGGCGATCTCTGCTCGGGCTGGTGTTGCGTTCTTTATGATCGAGGGGCTCGTGATTGATAAAGGCGTTAGCATGGCCGATCTGAAAGGTGTGCTCACTTCCTTTGCGAGGCAGTTTTTCGGATCGGATGTCAAGACGCGTTTTCGTCCTTCGTTCTTTCCATTTACGGAACCGAGCGCGGAGGTCGATGTGAGCTGTTATATCTGCGGTGGCAAGGGTTGCCGCGTGTGCAAATATTCCGGTTGGCTTGAGATACTGGGCTCCGGTATGGTTCATCCGAATGTATTGCGTGCAAGCGGTCTCGACCCCGAGATCTATTCGGGCTATGCTTTCGGCTTTGGCGTTGACCGAACGGCAATGATGCGCAATGGTGTTTCTGATATTCGCGACTTCTTCGAGAACGACCACAGATTTCTTTCGCAGTTTTAACAGATAGCTTTGGTAGTAATGGGAAGCGCTATTCTTACCTACTACCTTATCGTCGTCTGTATTTCGGATTTTAGTTTGATTATATTATGAAAAATTCAAAGAAGGGTATTTTAAATCTTGTACTGCTGACGGTTTTGTTTTTTGGCATCGCAGGTTGCAAGAGTACGATCAATGATATCATCACCGGTATCACCGGCTCGCGTGCGAAAGTGGGCAGCACGTTCACGTTCAATGCATGGCGCGAGGATAGTTCGCTGACAAAAGTATCTGGCTCGGACGAAACGCTCACGAGCACGCTCCTCGATACGAATCACACTGCAGGCGGAAGATCAGGTGTCTACTTTTTCCAGAGTGCAAAAGATTCATCGTTCATTCATTACGAAGTCGATGATGATATTTTGGAGTATGTAAAGCCTATCTCAGCAATACCGGGAATTTGGTTGCCACTTCCGGTAGTCTCGCACATCACCGTGACGATTCCGCAGCTCGATAGTACGGTCTCGGGTGTCAATTACAAACTCTCGGGCAATGTTGTCTATAATGGCTCATCGAATATCACGGTTGGCTCCGAAAGTATTTCTGCTGAGCAGATCACAACGACGATCAACTTGCAGATCACGACAAATGGTGTTCCGGGCAACGAAACGATCATCATGCAGAAGTGGTACGCAAAGAAGCTTGGTTATTTTGTACGCACGGAAGAATCAACTTCGACGAGCACAACGATCTTTGGCACGCGCTCCGGCAAAGGAAAACTTTTGACAAGCTACTCCTTGAAGTAACCGGATGTCGAGAGACTATCTAAAAGGTTTATGCTAATGGGCTTGGCGAATAGGCTTTGGCTAATAGGTTTTGGGCCCAAAGTCTTGGAGTTGTGTCTCAAGATGGCGGGCTTTTTGGATTATGTTCTATCGGATTAGTTTTGGTAGAACCCCACTGAAATAAACAAAGGTATGAAAACGAAATCAATTCTCTTCCTGATTTGCGCAAGTGTGATTGCGGCTGGCTTCATCACCGGATGTTCCAGCACGATTGTCGATCCTGGGCCGGCAAAAACGCGCGTTCTCGTCGGGCCGAACGTCATTGACTTTGGGAGCGTCGGTATCGGATTACCGAAAGATACGCTGATTCGATTTTCGAATACTGGCAACGACTCGATAACGATCCTATCGGTCAAGATCACGGGCACGCACTTCAGGTTGATTTCGCAGCAGATTCCAGTCACGATCTTAGCGGGTGCGTATCAAGATTTCAAAGTGGAGTTCACTCCGACCGATACCAATCTTGTTGCAGAGCCGCTTGTGTTTCGCACAAACGGAAATGACACGACGACTTCGTTGCTCCTGCGAGGGACGGGATTGCACTATCAAGCAAAGGTCGGCTCGAGCTATACCTTCGCCGGGTATGACAAAGATTCGAACGGCGTGAAGAAGAGCGGTACGGATCGCACGACAGTTGCGTACATAACCGACAATGGACTTTTCTACGCGGGTCAAAGCAACGTGCGGGAAGTTGTGGAGATAAGCGACACAACGTATTTCCATTATGAATCGAATGGTGATGTCTCTATCTTTTTCAAGGGTCTTGAGATCGATACTATCACACACGATCGCAAAGGCGCTGGTTGGATGCGTCTTCCCTTCGGAAGTTTGCTTGCGGGTGTGACGCTCTATACACTGCCCGACACCGTGCTCACACGAAGCATTGCCGGTGTGCCTGTTAATGTCCACTTCGGTATGAATGTGAGCGTGGATTATGTTGGGGCAGAAAATATTCTGGTCGGAACCGAGACGCTCTCGACTCAAAAGGTGAAACTGACGATTCAAGTGACACTTAAGACGGCTACTGCAACACAAGTGACCACCGCTACCGATTATTATTCGTATGCACCGACAATCGGGTATCTGGCAAAAGAAGAGAAGGCGCAGACCGTAACTCCTAAATCGGGTAAAGACGGTGGGAGCACGAAAGTGCTGACGCAGTATCAGCTTAAGTAGAGCAGGTGTTGGAAAGAATGTTTTGAGGGCGTGTTAAGCGCGTGTTCGTTTATCTCTAGTGCATGAAAATTTCTCTTAGCTGGCTTTCGGAATATGTTCGCGTTCCGTTCACTCCAAAAGAGTTGGACGACCGGTTGACGATGCTCGGCATCGAAGTCGAGTCGATCCAAAATTTTGGTGCGAAATACGACAAGATTGTTGTCGGCGAAGTGCTCGAAGCTGCTAAGCATCCGAACGCAGATAAACTTAGTGTTACCAAAGTAACGATCGGTACCGGTGAACCGCTTCGAATAGTCTGCGGTGCACCGAATGTGCGTGCCGGACTCAAGGTTGCGGTCGCAACGGTCGGCACGGATTTCGGTGATGGCTTCGTGATCAAGAAATCAAAGATTCGCGGTGAGCCAAGCGAAGGGATGCTTTGCTCCGAACGGGAACTCGGGATGTCGGAAGATCACAACGGAATTTTAGAGTTGCCTCAAGATTCTGTCGTCGGTGAGCCACTCGCAAAAGCACTCGACAAAGAAGATGTAATCTTCGAGATCGGTATCACGCCGAATCGTGCAGATTGTTTGAGTCATATTGGAATTGCGCGAGAAATCGCAGCAATCACCAACGATCAGATCAAACTTCCAACGATCAAAGCATTCGCAAGCACTTCAGAAAAAATTGCGACGCTTGCAAAAGTGCGCATTGAGTCACCGGAGCTCTGTCCGCGTTATGCGGCGCGAATGGTAAAGGGTATCACGGTTGCGCCATCACCCGATTGGCTCAAGCGAAAACTCGAAGCTGTGGGACTTCGACCAGTCAATAACGTCGTTGACGTGACAAATTTTGTTTTGATGGAGTGCGGTCATCCGCTGCATGCGTTTGATTTTTCGCAGATCACGAATGGCGAAATCGTCGTTCGAACGGCCGCCGGATTCGTCGATAAATTCAGAACACTCGATGGCAAAGAGCGCACGCTTGATGCTGCGACGCTGCTGATCTCTGATACGAAGCGTCCGCTTGCGATTGCAGGAATCATGGGTGGCGAAAATTCGGAAATAGCCTTGACGACCAAAGATGTCTTTATTGAGTCGGCTTATTTCACACCGAGTTCTATTCGTCGCTCGGCAAAACGACTTGGGCTATCGACCGATGCATCGTACCGATTCGAGCGTGGCACCGATATCGAAAATGTTCGATACGCTCTTGATCGCGCTGCGGAGTTGATCGCGGAACTTGCTGGTGGAACAGTTGTGGAAGGTGTGATCGATGAATACCCGAACAAGCTCACACCTCCCGTTTTTGCATTCCGTCCGGAGCGCGCAAATACATTGCTCGGCACAAGTTACACGCACGACGAAATGCGCGATGTGTTTCGTCGCTTGAATATTCGATTCGAAGAAACCACAACCGACTCTTGGATGCTGCATTCACCAAGTTATCGCATTGATCTCGAACGTGAAGAAGATGCGACCGAAGAAGTCGCGCGCCTGATCGGCTATGCATCGATCCCGACGAGCACATTCGGTCCGGTGCCATTTCCGATTCATCAGCAGCCGCTTCATGTTCGTGACTTTGAATCGCAGTTGCGTACAGCGTTGCTTGCACTCGGTGCGACAGAGTGTGTTTCGTCACCGCTGATCTCACTTAAAGAGGCATTGCAGTTCAGCGCATCGCCGGTGGAGTTGCTCAATCCATTGAATGCGGAGATGGATCGTATGCGGACTTCGATCGCGATTAATCTACTCAACATCGCTCAGCGTAACGAAAGATTTGGTGCAAGCGGTCAGCGTATTTTCGAGATCGGAAATGTGTTTGCGTATGCGACCGGTCAGAATGAATATGCGACCGGTCTCGGAAAAGTGACGGAGCGCTCAGAGCTTGGTGTGTTACTCTCCGGTGTGCAAGAAGCGAAATCGCCTTACAACGCGTCGGATGTTTGGGCGGATATTTTTATGTTGCGCGGTTTTGCCGAACAACTTATCGGGCGCGTCGGAATTCGTGATGTTACGTTTGCGCTGCTTGAATCAGTTGAAGCAAAAAGCTTGGGGCCGTGGTCGCAAGCGAGTACTATTTTTGATGCGTCGCAATCACTCGTCGTTAGATCAAGTGCAGGAAGTACGATCGGTGTGCTTGGAAAACTGAGCGCGGGGCTTACAAAAAGTTACGACCTTCGCGCACCGGCATTCGTGCTGCTGCTCGATCAGCAGGCACTCTTTGCGATGGCTCGGAAGTTGAGAGTGGATGGACGCACGATGAAAGCGCTGCCAAAATTTCCGGCAGTCGAACGCGATATTGCGATTGTGCTGGACCACACGATTGCGGCCGGTGCAACACTCGACGCGATTCGTCAGAACATTCCGACAACGATGCTCGAGCGCACGTATCTCTTCGATGAATTTCGCTCACCGGAAATGAAATCGAAAGGGGAGCGAAGCCTAGGTATTCGATTGGTTTTGCGCTCGTCGGACAAAACGTTGGAAGAAGCAGAGGTCGATAGCGTGATGGCATCAGTGCTCGAAATGCTTTCGACGAAGTTCAGCGCTCGACTCAGAACGTAAATATCAGATGGTGTAGGCAGAATTATTTTACCACCCGAAACAAAGTGGACCCAAAGAATTCGCGCGCGATAACACTTGCCGGTGCAAGGGAACAACTAGCTCGCTCGATTGCGAGGCTCGAAGGGCTTTCGCGTCACGCCTCCGAAGTGCTTGCGCATGCGGCAAAAGAGAAGCACGAACTCGAAGCACGCGTGCTTGATCTCACTGCGCGTCTCGAACAAGAGCGTTCGCTCTATGATCAGCGCGAGAAATTATTTCTAAGCGATAAAGTAGAATCGAAAAGTGCTTCCGCGCAAGCTACAGAGCTTAAGCGTGAATTGAAAGCGCTCGAAGCAAAGCATGAGCAGCAAGAGTTGATTGTGCAAGAACAACACGCAGCAATCACTCGACTCGAGAGTGCGCTCAGCGCAAGTGCAGAGCAACTCACGGAGCGCAACTCTCGATCAAGCAAAGAATTATCCGAAGCTGCAACCTCGCTTGCGAACATGTCGCAAATCGAGGTGAAGCTTGCGGCGGTTGTCAAAGAACGAGATGAACTCAAAGCGAATCTTCACCAGCATGAGCGAGAAGAGGCACGTTGGGTTCTCAAACTAACGAAGGACGAAGCGCTACGCGCTACTAAGGCGATCGATGCAGTGCTCGATCGTGTAAATCGGGTTGAGGCGAGCGTACATGCGCAAGCCGAAGAGCAGGAAATGTTCACAAACGACGCTCGGACGAACACCGCCGCTGAAACAAACTCCACAGAAACTGCTTCCCAGAATTACTAACCACAAATACGAACGATGGCAAACACCGTGAAGGTCAACATTCTTGGAAGCGACTATCCGTTGCGTTCGAACGACGAAGCACTCACGCGAGAGCTTGCACAAGATGTCGATACGCAACTCAAAGAATTTCAACACAAACTGCCTAACCAATCGACGACGACGCTCGCAGTGCTTACGGCGCTCAATTTTGCTGAGCAGGATGCGCACACAAAGCAAAGTGAACTGCGAGAACTCGAACGTATCTCTTCTGAGATCGACGGGCTTTCCGATCAATTGGAAAAAGCAATCGCAGTGATTTAGACTCAAATACTAATCAAAAAAATATCAACCACTATGGCGATCATGACT
>JBDTCS010000077.1:0-30907 GCA_039923455.1 Kapaibacterium sp. (SeqCode)
TTATCAATGATATCCTTTTTAGGATACATCTTCTCGCCACCTACCATCACTACACTCGACTGAGCAACCGCTTGCTCGCTAACTGTAAAACCACCCGCTAAGAGTAGAGCACAAAAAATAAATGTCTTTTTCATAAAAGTAAATAAAATAAAATCAGATGTGATATGTACTATACAAATCACTGGCTCGATCGGATTTGCATGGAGCATACTTTGATAATTTTGGACCGACTTTCTGTTCTTTCCTCGCGATTCCCGAGGTGCTTCAGGGGCGCTCTCTGGCTCAGCCTCCCTATTTGGAGCTATTTTTGCAATAGTTAATTAACAATCGGGACGGAATCTTGCGTGGTTTTGAACTGATTCAAAGCAAATATGTCGAGGAAAATACGTGTTTTGATCGCGAAAGCGGGCTTGGACGGTCATGACCGCGGAGCCAAAGTGATCGCCGCAGCACTTCGGGATGCCGGTATGGAGGTGATCTATACCGGGCTTCGCCAGACGCCCGAGATGATCGTCGAGGCAGCTATACAAGAGGATGTGGACGTCGTGGGCATTTCGATGCTCTCCGGTGCCCACATGACGATCTTTCCGCGAGTCTTGGGCCTATTGCGGGATCGTGGTGCGAGCGATATCCTTCTTACCGGTGGGGGCATCATGTCCGAGGAGGATGTCGAAGCGCTGAAATTGCGCGGAACAGGTCAGCTTTTCACGCCGGGGGCGCCAATGTCTGCGATCGTAGAATATATTCAGGACTGGTTCGTGAACGTCAAGGAAAAGGCCGACATGGCTAAGGGAACCTGATGTTCGATTCGATGCTTCTGTGAACTCCTTGCGGCCTAATCCTTGTGGAGTAAGGCTTGCAAGGAACGTGAAATTTGGAGAGGTGCAAGAGTGGTTTAATTGGGTCGCCTGGAAAGCGGCTGTACGTGAATAGCGTACCGAGAGTTCGAATCTCTCCCTCTCCGCCAAGAATCATATTTAAAAAAGTCCCGAATCGCTTCGGGGCTTTTTTATTTGCATTTTTTTCCTGAGTCCTCCCTCGCATAGCTTTCACAGAAAGGATTTTATCGCTATAAGTTCGCCAATAGTTGGCTTGGCGTGATTCTTCCTTGACTTACCCTGTTGCAACGCGTGCCGATCAAGCCGGCCACAGAATTTGTGGCACTGCGTTCCTTCGGTGGATTGTCCAAGCTCAATATGATTAATAAAATAGCTAAGAACTGGAAATCGGGACTCACGGTATCCCTAGTTTCGATGCCGCTATCAATCTCGTTAGCTGTAGCATCCGGCGCATCTCCTTCTGTCGGAATAATAACAGCCATCTGGGCAGGGCTTGTCGCATCTATTTTTGGTGGAAGTAATTTTAATGTCGTTGGTCCGACGGGTGCACTTTCGGGGATCATCGCAACGTATGCCATTACGCATGGAGCTGGTGGCTTGGCTACGTTAACACTCGTCGCCGGTACTATTATCTTGGTGGCATACGCTCTCAAACTCGAGAGATACCTAATCTTCATTCCTTCCAGTGTTATCAATGGTTTTACATTAGGGGTGGCATTAATCATCGCCTTCACGCAATTGAATTCTGCGTTGGGTCTCTATGGGCTACCAAAGCATGAAACCTTTTTTGCGAATGTAATTGAATCCTTCCAACATGTTCAGGATACCTCCGTCGTAACATTTTTTACATTCAGTATATTTTTAATAGCGTTGTTTGTCCTTAAAAAGTTTGTTCCAAAACTTCCTGGTGCTTTGCTTCTTTCTCCGGTAGGCATTGTTATTGGCTATCTGAGTTATATTAAAGTTTTTTCTTTCACGTTAGCCACACTAGGAAGTGTGTTTAAGAATATTTCTTTCACGTTTTTCGAATATCCTCATTTTGAATTTTCTACGGCACTGCTTGGAAGCGGAGCCGCGGTTGCGCTGGTCGCTATCCTAGAGACGATGCTGTCCGCAAAGATTGCCGACGGGATGACGCATACGAAGCACAACGAACGCAAGGAAATGTTTGGGCTTGGATTGGCAAACATTGCTTCAGGACTCATGGGTGGTATTCCCGCAACGGCCGCATTGGCCAGAACATCTCTGAATATTAAGACCGGAGCGACAGATAAGACATCCGCAACGCTCAGCTCACTTTTTTTGCTGGTGACGTCCTATTTCTTCTTGACCTATTTTAATTATATACCGATGGCCGTAATCGCGGCCATTCTTGTCTACGTAGCGATCCAAATGATCGAGCGGAAGGAGTTCATAAAATTTTATCGCTACCAAAAATCGGGTTTTTGGCTATCGCTGTTTGTTGCCGCGATCACTTTTTATGAAGACCCTATCGTCGGAATTGTTTTGGGTGCTGCAATAGGTATGATTCTGTTTGTAGAAAAAATTTCGCATGGTTATTATAATATCAAATTAAATACATTCGAAGATGGTATTATTCAAGATATCACCGGCGATGATAGTATAGAAATAATCAAAGAACACGCGGACATTTTAGTCTACTCCATAAAAGGGAAACTTGTTTATCTGAACAGCAGGTCTCACATACAACGCTTTGAAGAAAGCCTAGGCAAGTACAACGTTATTATCTTGAGGTTCCGGAGCGTTTACTTTGTAGATCTTGATGGAGCGGAAACGATCGACGAAATTATTGAAATTGTAAAAGCGAGGGGACAAGAGATTTGCTTAACAGGCCTAAATGATAATGTGGCCAACCTTCTGGAACAAGTATCTCCTCAATATAGAGCGTTGAGAAAGAGCGGACTCGTATTTACTAAATCCCATGAAGCGTTGAAGCATTTTGGAATCAATTCAGATAAGCCCGAGATATAATGCTCGCTCTGCGAGAGCGGTGAATGCATTCGTTTTGTTGCACTCGAGTTGGAACAAGTCGACGGCCTGAGCGTAGAGCCTGCATCTCTATAGGAAACATTATTCTAAAAACCGAAAAGCCATGACTCCAGAAATACGTTCAACGCTCATTGAGAAGATCAAGTTGACTCCGAGCCTCACGCGTGCCGCAGTTGCCGGACTAACCGCAGCGCAACTTCAAACTCCGTTTCGTGAAGGCGCTTGGACCGTCAGCCAGATCATCCATCATCTCGCTGATTCGCACATGCAGGCCGTCATTCGTTCGAAGAAGATACTCACGGAAGATCATCCGACACTTCAACCGTACGAGCAGGATACTTGGGCACTTCTCGGCGATGCATCGCAACCGAAGGTCGATGACTCATTACATATTCTTGACGGACTTCACAATCGCTGGTATAGCTTTTGGAAAAATCTTCCCGAATCTGCTTGGACTCGCACGGCATATCATCCGGAGAATGGCGAGATGTCACTCGAAGATATTTTGCGCACCTACGCGAACCATGGCGAGAATCACGTAAAGCAAATCACGGATCTTCGCACAAAGAACGGCTGGTAAGGCTTTGGTTTGATGCTTACGCGCTACGTTAGTGGCGTACCAAGCGGCACGGCTTCGTCAGGACGAATGAGCACGACCTCGTCTTGCTCATTTACCAGTCCGAGAACTAACACTTCCGAAGTAAAATCGGCAACTTGTCGCGGTGGCAAATTCGTCACAGCGAGCACGAGCGTATCTTCGAGTGTATCCTTTGTGTAGAGCGCAGTGATCTGCGCGCTCGAGGTTTTCATACCTGCTTCACCGAAATTGATCCAGAGTTTAAAGGCAGGTTTGCGAGCATTTGGAAAATCTTCAACACGAACGATGCGCCCAACGCGTATTTCGAGTTGTTCGAATTTTTCAAATGTGATCTGCGGTAATCCCATCTGCGGTCAAGAGTACGTATTAGCAAAAAGAATCAATCGAATTGAATGAGCGAACAGACATCGTAATCTTCGAGCGCTTTGCGACCTCGCAAAAATCCGAGCTCGACCATGAAGGCAAGTGCGCAAACTTTGCCGCCCAATCGCTCGACAAGATTTATCGATGCACGAGCCGTGCCTCCCGTCGCCAGTAGATCATCGATGATGAGTGCTCGCATTCCGGGCAGAATAGAATCCTCGTGCATCTCCAGAATATTTGTGCCGTATTCCAAAGCATATTCCTCGCTGATGGTGTTCCATGGCAGCTTACCAACTTTGCGCACTGGCACAAAACCAATTCCCAACTCCAATGCGAGAGGCATACCGAAAACGAAGCCTCGCGATTCGACACCGACGATCACGTCCGGTGCAACCGTGCGAGCGAATTTTGCGAGTCGTGCAATTACTTCACGCATCGCTTCGAAATCTGCGAGCACGGGAGTGATATCTTTGAACACTATTCCGGGCTTCGGAAAATCGGGCACATCACGAATGAGCGCAAGCGCACGCAACTCAGGCATGACGAAGCTCGCATCCTCTACTACCAATGACTTCCCCGCTATCTTCGACATGGATATTATGCTTTTACGTTTTCTACGTACACACTTTGCGTAACTTCACTTGCCACTAAACAGATCACTTCTTTGCAGATGACTTCTTTACAAACATCGCTTTCATCGGTGACCAATAGTGATCGATCCAGCCTTGCTTGATGTGAACGTATTCTTTCTCCGGTACTCCGGATTGCGTAAACGTAAGCCTCGTCTTTTTTCCGACACTTGCGAGGTTATAGATAGTCTTCGAATAATATCCCTCCGGCCAGTTTGCACCGCGCCATGTTTGGACGATACGTTTGCCCGGCACGAGTTCGAGATTTACTCCGTCGCAATATCCGCCATGCGCCGAAAACTTACCACCGACTGCGCGACTGATCTTGGCAGGTGCGCCGGTAAACTTGGAATGCGTTTTGGAATCCATGAGCGCCTCATACACATCGGTGCGCGATGCCTCAAAGGTCGCAGTTTGGCGGACTGATTTGGTTTTCATTGTAACGCTGCTTTATAAATACTCAAACAGGAAGATCGTTGACGATGCTCGGGCTACAAAGCTAACAGTTATCCGAGCCAAAAGCAAGTACCCACGTCAAGTATTTCGCGAATGAATTATGCCGTACTTACTGCCTTTCGGTTAGGGGTTATCACCGCGAGCAACCGTTCAAGTTCTTTCCGCATGGTAACGGGATCCAAGTGCACTCGCTCGCCGTGACCGGGAAGCACCCAATCGAAGGGATACTCCAGTAATCGCGCCACAGACTCTGTCTGTTCCGGCCAAGAATACCAGCAAACCGACTTGGAAGCCCAAAGCGCTTTTCTGTTTCTGCTCCACCAAAGGTGATCGCCAGAAAACAGTATATGATTCTGGTAGAGCAGCGCCATGTGACCGCTGGTGTGACCGGGTGTAGGCACGATTAAAAAATCCTTGGAGAATACAATTGGCTCATTGCCTTCGATCACGCGTTCTGCATTCGGTTGTGCGGAGAGCTCGTTTCGGTGAATAATACGCTCGCTTCCAAATCGATCTGCGTAGCGCTCTGCATCGGCAACATCATCACGATGCGTGAGAAAAATATGCTGCACGCCTCCCAATTGTTCAAACCGATCGGCAAGCTCGGGCAAATATTTTGGTGAATCGATCAACCAATTTCCTTCTGCACGCTGAATAAAATAGCTGGAGCCACCGTAGGACTTCGGAGAATTGTACCCGCAATAAAACACAGTGTCCGTGATCAGAATCGGAAAATCGGTGCGTACTTGCGCAAGATCAACTTTCGTGCGCGTACCGATCGAGCCGGTAGGACAAGCGAGCAAAGCACGCAAAGCCGCCCGCTCATCGAGTGGATTCTCCGGCTGATGATACACGGTCGAATAGCTACCAGCATCAGCGAATGTTTCGGGCGCGAGCTGCCGACATGCATCACAATCGATGCACGTCGAATCGACAAAGAACTGCCCGTCGATATTTGTCTCTAAACTTTTTCTCGGATCGGCCATACGTGTATATTTTTTCAGTAGAGAAACAACGATCTACTGGGTAAGAATATGCCAAGTCGCGGCAGTGGCAATTCTAAATCCGTGCGATATTTATCCCTTCATCATTCGACAAATATTATGATTGGCTTCTTAGCCTATGCGATACGTTGGTAGGCGAGGCCGCTGGAATAACACGGATTAAGCATAACTTCGTTTTGAGTAAAACGACAAAAGCTTCAGAGGTTCTACTCTGAAGCTTTTGAAGTGTTAACGCGAGTCTTTGGCTGTGTTGCTGTTGAAGGCTTGGGCCTCGGAGCTACGTTGTGTATGTAAACTCTGACAAACTATCCTTTCGAGACTAAGTCGAGTGCGATTCTGCGAAGTGCATCGTCGTCTTTGTCGCTCATGACCTCGAGTATCTTCTTGTCCATTTGCTCACGAACAATACGCTCGTAATCGCTGCGAGAAAGCTGGCTCTGCTCTTGCTCGAAGGCTGCAACGGCTGCTTTGCCACGTCCGCCCTTTACCGCATCGACCATCTGCTTCAGAATGCGATCGGTACGCTCTTCCTCTTCTGTGAAGATAAGTGTCACAGCGAGCAGCGTGAGCATCGTGAATTCTACTCCGAGTGCGAAGAGGATGAACGAAGGCTTTGTCGCAGGGATGAACTTCAATCCGCGAATACCGACGACGATAATAAGGAATGCAGCTCCGCCGTATGCAGCGCCCTGTACCTTGTTCGCGTATTCTTCCACGAAGTGATACTTCATGTACATGCTGAGTCCCGTCATCCAGGAGCCCTTGCCATCCAAGTAACGCTGTGCACCGTTGATCGACATGATCTCCGACTGTACGCCTTCGATATTGATATCCTCACGACGAGCGAGTAAGCGTGTGTTGTTCTCGGGGTCGTTACGAATGATCGACTCGACCTCGTCGGCGTTTGCCGAAAGCTGCAGCATGAGGCGCTTCTTCACATCCAAGATCGTGTGATACACACGGTCACGAAAGAATGGAAGGCGAATCATGAAGCCAAGAATAACTGCGAATGCAAAACCGAAGAGCACGTCAAAAGGAATGAAGCTAACGAATGCGTTGAGCGTAAACTGAGCTTCACCGAATTGTACATCGGCGTCCCAACCTGGTGTATGCCATGTGAGCTTATCCGCCGCTTCCTTGACGAGCAAGCAGAAAAGGAAGTGGACTACGACGATTCCAATAAGCGTTAAGATGGAGACGGCAGCCGAAGAAGGCTTCCGTGTCTTACGGGATGGTGCAGCCTTTGGGGCTACTTTCGCAGGTCTTGGCATTACGCCTTCTGTTGTTGCCATGAACTTTCGTTTATGTCTTAAGTAATGGGACGAATAAGCGTGGAGGGGAATCTAAAAGATGGATTCACCCGACGCATGATAAATATCTATAACACTCTCAACACTTGTATCTCAAACACACATTCCGATGGGAGCGCGAACTCCTTCGGACACCTTCTCGAACCCGGTACAAACACCTTCTTGTTGTGTCGCCCTCCCCAAAGTAGCAACGGAAAACGTTTGTACCAGATTCGAATCTTCCGGGAGAAGAAAGCACCCGTGAGGTGTTAGCCTCTACTAAGATACTATGATTTAACTTCCCCTACTCATATTCTTTACTAAAAATGCCGAGTAACATTTCCGATATTACCCCTTCGGATCACGCTGCACCACCCGACCGCTCGTCGCTCAATGATGCTCGCTCCGGACTCTCAGGATTGACGGTCCAGACCTCCTTATTAGATACTGATACAGAAACTCAAGATCCTGTAGCCGAGCGTTTTATGGAGCTTGTCGCTGTCGTCAAACGGCTTCGAGCCGAATGCCCTTGGGACAGAGAACAAACTCACGAATCTCTGAGACCGATGCTCATCGAAGAGGCCTACGAAGCCGTCGAGGCAATAGACAGTAGAGACTACACTGAGCTAAAAAAAGAACTCGGAGATTTGCTCTTGCATATCCTATTCCATTCCGAACTCGGGGCGGAAAATGGTACATTTAGCTTAAAACAGGTCATAGAGGCCGAAATGGAGAAGCTCATCTACAGGCATCCACACGTTTTTGGGGAGCTAAAAGTGGCCGGTGCAGAGGATGTGAGTCGCAATTGGGAGCAGCTAAAACGGCGAGAAAAGGGCAGAAACAGCGTTTTGGACGGTGTTCCGACCTCCCTTCCCGCTCTCCAAAGGGCTGCCCGTATACAGGACAAGGCATCGAAAGTCGGGTTTGACTGGACAGAGAAGGAAAGTGTTTGGAAAAAAGTACGCGAGGAGATTCTGGAGTTTGAAGCCGAGAGCGATCCGGTGCGTCGCGAGGATGAGTTTGGCGACCTCCTTTTTGCACTCGTCAATATCGCCCGCCACGAAAACCTGGAGCCCGAAGGAGCACTTCGCCAAGCCACTCAAAAATTCGAGCGCCGCTTTCGGGAAGTCGAGAAAGAGGTCGAACGATCGGACCGCCCATTCGCAAGTTACACCCTCGAAGAACTAGATGCAATCTGGGACGAGGTGAAGGTCAGGGAGCGTCAGTCGAATCCTCAGAAAAAGTGAGGAGAAGTGACCCCAGCCTCGCTTGAATTTTTTGACACTTTCCCATTGTTGCAAATAGTATGAAAACAGAGCTCACATTTATTGTCGAAGAGGCGATCGAAGGTGGTTACACGGCGCATGCTTTGGACGAGGGTATCGTAACCGAGGCCGATACGTTAGCCGAACTCCGCGAGATGGTCCGAGATGCGGTTGACTGTCATTTCGACAAAGACCAAAAGCCGAAGACGATCCACTTGCATTTTGTTCGTGACGAAGTTATCGCAGCGTGAAAACCCCTCGCGACCTTTCCGGCGTTGATCTCATCAAAGCTCTACAAGTTTTCGGCTATTCTCCCGTCCGACAATCTGGGAGCCATGTCCAATTAGTGACACAGAAAAATGGCGAGCACCATTTGACAATTCCGCTGCACTCACCTCTTCGAATCGGCACACTGAACAGAATTTTGAGTCTCGCCGCCGAACATCTTCTGATCTCGAAGAGTGAATTAGTTGAGAGAATTAGCCGAGTTTGACCGGTTCCAAGTTGCACCCAGCCTCTGGCTAGTATGCTCTGTTTCTCCTCAGATATCTTTACAATTCTTTTCGTATTTTTGTGTAATTCTGAATCGCCACTGCTGCCTAATTCTATTCTACAAGATACCATGTCTTTGAACCCATCGTTTGCCAACGAGAAGAAAGTCCTCGACCACGGATACGTAAAGCTGCTTGGTGTGCTTGGAGATGATACGTCGCCGGATAATGATGCGCGCATCTCGACCGGCTCCGAGGCTCGGAATGCCGATCAACAGAAAATCCTATTGCGGTTTCTGCTTCGACATAAACACACGACTCCGTTCGAAGGCTCGGTGCTCAAGTTCGAAGTGCGTGCGCCGATACTCGTGATTCGTGAGTGGTTCAGACATCGCACGTTTAGCTACAATGAGGAGTCCGGACGTTATAAGCAGCTCGATCCGCTCTATTATCTTCCCGATGCTGATCGTGTTGCCTACCAAGCGAAGAGCAATCATCAAGGTAGCGGCGAACAGCATCCGGAATCGGAGAGCTTTCGAGTCCTATGGAAGGACGAGCAAGACGGCTTTGAGAAAAACTACAACGACCTCATTCAAACGCACAACGTCGCGAAGGAGCTTGCGCGTTTAAATATGCCGGTATCGCATTTTTCGACGTTCATCGTCACGGGCAATTTGCTCAACTGGTTTCGCTTTTTGCAACTGCGTCGTGCGCCCAATGCACAAGAGGAGATTCGTGATTATGCGGACGCGATTGCAGAGATTTCGAGTCAGTATTTCCCGCTTTGCTTTGAAGCCTTCGAAGATTATTGGATGGAATCGCTTTCGCTTAGCGGCATGGAGCTTCAAACGTTGCGCGGACTCTTTGCAAAAGCGATCACGATGGATGAGGTCAATGCCGCACTTCCGGAGCCCTCGCCTAAGTTTACCAAGCGAGAGATGGAGGAATTCCGTGGCAAGCTGCGCGCACTCGGAATCGTTTGACGCGCAATCGCAGAGAACCAACGATGCCCTTCGCGATAGTAACTACTCCTTCGCCATTTTTTTCGATCGTGCTTCCGACCTTCAACCGGCGAAGGCTTGTTGCGCGTGCGATCGAGAGTGTGCTTGCGCAATCGTTTCAGGATTTCGAATTGCTCATTATCGACGATGGCTCGCGGGATAACACACACGAGATGGTACTTCCTTTTGTTCATTCGGATGCACGCGTGCGCTATCATTACGGACAAAATCGTGGGCTTGCACTTGCCCGCAATCTCGGTTTACAAATGAGCACCGGCAGATACATCACGTTTCTCGATTCGGACGATGAGTATCTGAGCAGCCATCTTCGCATACGTGCAGCACACTTGGTGCAGCATTCGGAGATCCAACTTTTGCATGGTGGAGTCGAGATCGTTGGTGATGCATACGTTGCCGATAAATTTCATCCGGAGCGCAAGATACATCTCTCAGAGTGTGTGATCGGTGGGACGTTTGTTGTTCGCCGAGATCTTGCAGAACAACTCGAAGGTTTTCATGACATCGCGTACGGAGACGATAACGATTTTTTCGAACGTGCAACGCACTCCGGTGCGATTATCGAGAAACTCTCCGATCCCACGTATCGCTACTATCGCAACGAAGCTGATTCTCTTTGCGCAATCGTTGAACGCGAAGGCATCGCCGGGATCGAAAAATTTCGAAAGGTATAGCGCATGACGAAGCAAGCAGTAGTACCATCTCCAAAACGCAAAACTTCGAAAGGGCTCTCCGGAAAAGCGCAGATCTCTTCGAAGCTTGAGCAAGCGAACATGATACGCGAGAGCGCAGATGTTCGACGCGCACGATTTCGGACAATACTCGATGAGCTTGCCGTGCTGTATCCGGACGCAAAGTGTGCGCTTGATTTTACGAATCCGTTCGAGCTTGTCACTGCAACGATCCTCTCCGCGCAATGCACAGATGAACGGGTGAACATCGTGATGAAAGATGTGCGCAAGAAATTTCCAACTCCGAAAGCGATGGCCACTGCGGATATCGCGGAGCTCGAAGCGACGATCCGCTCAACCGGATTTTTTCATCAGAAGGCGCTCTCGCTCAAGTCGATGGCAAGTGATATCGTAGAGAAGTTCGGCGGTGTTGTGCCAAGCACAATGGACGAGCTCACCACACTACGTGGGGTCGGAAGAAAAACTGCAAATGTTGTGATGGGTAATGCTTTTCATAACGCTGAAGGGATCGCGGTCGATACCCACGTCACTCGGCTTGCCGGGCGGCTGGGCTTGAGCAAGCACAAGGAGCCTGAGAAGATCGAGCAGGACCTAATGTCGATGACTGAGCAGGCCGAGTGGTCCATTGTGAGCCACCTGCTGATTCTGCACGGTCGCGCGATCTGCACGGCCCGCAGTCCTAAGTGTTCGTCGTGTACAATTGCCGATCTTTGTCCCTCGAGAGGCATGCCGGGTAGCGTTTAACTGTACTATTCTCGCACGATAAGTGGCAAAGTGTATCACAATTGTCCGATTTTCGAATATTTATCCTAATTATTTGCATTTGGCTTCAGAATATATTATTTTCGAACAGGCAAGTCTGTTATGCGGCATATTTGCCCCGTTCGGCAACTTCTTAACACTTTGTCAGGATGAAACGGGTGCCTGACGAGATCAATCTTAATAATCGGCCCGATTTTCGTTAATCTGTTCGAACAATCTTGCGATTCTTGTGTGTTTTCAGCGTCCCTATCCCACCTTGGAATAGGCTCCCATTGAAGCTGGGAGGAAAGCCGGAAACTTGTCTGTGCGGACATTCTATAATCGCCTGATCGAAGTATCCTATATTTGGTGCTATGCGAAGCGTGCGTAATTCACTCGGTCGAATTTTATCGACGGGACTTCTGAAAAGAAGTGCCACAGTTGCGCTATTTCTATTCGGAATTTCTACGCTCGCGTTTGCACAGCAGAACGCCCCGACCTCCGATATTCCCCGCACGATGAGCTATCAAGGTGTCCTCGGTTCACGCGATGGTAGCCCAATACCAGATGGAGATTATGCTATCACGATCAGGCTTTACTCGGACAAAGATGGCACGAAGTCTATCTACAAGGGTACCTATCAAGTGCCGGTCGTCAACGGAAATTTTAATGTCGTGATCGGCTCGGGTGAATCACCGCTTCCTGCTGTGGATGTACTGAACACGCCACTCTGGATCGGTATCACGGTGAATGGTAAAGAGGAATTGCGTCCTTATACACCGATAACTTCGAGTGCTTACGCATTCAACATTGCTGACGGAGCGGTCACCGCGAAAAAGATGGGCACCGACTATCTCGGTTCGCTTTATCTCGATGGTGAGAAGATTACTTCTCGCGGCACGAAGCTTACACTTGAGGGTGAGGGCATCGCGATCACCTTCGATCCGCTCCGGAATGTTTTGCTCTTTAAGAATAATGGCGGTCCGCTTTCCGGTGCAGCAAATAATGGTGCACCAAGTACGATCGGCGCGACGACGATAAGTGGCAATCTTTCCGTAAAAGGCACGATCAACGGAAATCTGACAGGCAATGCTTCCAGCGCGACAGTCGCAAAGCACTCTCTGACCGCAGATCAATTGTCAAACTCGTGGGCGAGCGGCACTTCTGTCATTGCAGCACTAACGACGAATGGCGGAATGCTTTCGAATTCTACCACTGGCAATGCTGCATCCTCAACACTTGCAACAAACGCGATACACGCACTGAGTTCTGATCATGCTGCCGATCTTCTTAACACGACAACTGCGGGGCCATCTGTCGCACTCGTGCTGAAGACTTGGGGTGGATTGCTCACGAATGGTACCACCGGCAATGCGGGCTCGGTGACAAACGGAATTTATTCTACCGGACTCTACACGAATCCATCCTGGATAGCATCCCTCTCTGCTTCGAAGATCACGGGCACCGTGGCAAATGCACTGCGTGCAAGTGGCGCGGGACAAGCGGATCAGATTGCGAACACCTATCTCGGAGGTGCGTCGGTCGAGAGTGCTTTGAAGGCGTATGCGAAGCCAATCGGAATTGATATCACCGGCTCTGCAACACGTGCAACTTCCGCAAGTGAAGCAACGCATGCACAGAGCGCTGACCGCGCACTCGCTGCAAACGAAGCCACTCATACGCAGACTTCCGATCGGGCGAATGAGATCATTAATACTTTTGCATCCGGTGTGAGTGTTGCGACTGCACTGAAGACGTGGGGTGGTGTGCTGAGCAATAGCATCACGGGAAATGCGGGAAGCGTAACAAACGGACTTTATTCGACCGGAAGCTATGCGAATCCGTCATGGATCACTTCGCTTTCAGCAGCGAAGCTTACTGGTCCGGTTGCGAAGGCACTCTTTGCAGATCGTGCAGGAAGTGCTTTACCAAGCGGCCCGGCAGCGGGAGATCTGATAGGGAATTTTCCAACGCCACTCGTTCGTGCAGTGCAGACCTCCGCGGGACCTTCGATCATCAGCGCGATCAACGCTTCGACTACGCTGATCTCCCCGCAACGGCTTGCAAAAGATCTCGATATCAACGGTGGACAGATAGAGAATACGGCAATCGGAACGAGGATTCAAAGTACGGGCGCTTTCACGACAACGCAATTGACACTCGCACTTGGCGAGACCATCACACCTGTTCCCGGAACAGTTTACAAAGACAACGTAACAATAGCATGGGGTGATGTGCAATCAACCGCCGTGATCAAAGCACAATTTGGTAACGCAGTAATAGCGCACCCGACGATAGGAGTTTACACGATCACGCTGCCAAACAGTCCAACAGCAGCGTCGGTCAATGTGACGTCGCAGAGCGCTGACCCTGTTCTATTTTCTGCAACACGCAATGGTAATGTGATCACCGTGCAATCGCGCAACGCGCTGAGCAATTTCGCCCCCGCAGATGCAGACTTTTACTACATCGTAGTCGGTCGGCCCTAAGCCAACTGCCACTTGCTGCATTTCGGAGGAGCGTCATGCAATCAACTGACAATCTTCAGGTACTCTTTTGTTGCATTCAAATTGTTGCGTGCATTATTTGGATTGGACTGCTCTATTTTTTCAACTTTGTCAAAGGCCCGGCTCCTGGATTGGGCGATAGTGATGTTGCATTACAATAGGGCCGCAAAGATTAAGGGATTCTGATCATTTATTTTTCAAAGGGATCTCGAGGGAGAATACTCGAGTGACTTATTTTTTTTTGCTTTCCACCTGCGATCCATGCACGCCAAGCGCTTTCTGTTGTTATGCTTTCTGAACTTCGCAAGTCTTAGTTTTGCGGTGGATCTGAGTCGCGCACAAATCAACAACTCAATAAAGAGTGGCTCGCTAAAGGGTGTTTGGGAATTCTCGGCTACGGCGCAAACGCCAAGTTCGACGATCGATGGCACGCTCGATATTGTTTTTGATAGCGCGACGTTCGTTGTAGGAGGATTTCGAACGAAGCTTGAGAACGGCGCAGCATCCAAGGCGAAGCCGTTTCATGGGCGACACATCGGTGATCGATTTATCGCAAAGACTGATTCAGGATTTTTTCCGGTCGTGAGAATCGATCTGACACAGGATTCTACACTCGCGTTTAATGGCACGATGATGGTTTCGAAGGTGACCGGGCTTGAGCACAGAAAGCATGGAAAAACATCTCAGCGCCAGTACATGGATGTGATGTACTCGACCTATATGCTTCGAGGCTCACCCGACCTGCTCAAACCAAAGTCTTCCAAGAAGCTACCTCGCAAAAAGTCCTAAAGCTTCTCAGTCTCGATCTCATTTGTTTCGCTACCGTCGGTCGCTTCGGCAACTTTATTCCACGGAGAATTTTGTATTTGTCGTTTACCTGCCGGGCTTGCTGCGATCTCAGCTGCCGTGGGTACCGGATGTTTCTTCCGGTTCATCCGCTCTTCGAGGTACTCAATCAGTCCTGCGAATCCCATCCCTATCAAGATACCCATCACTGCACCACCAATGATATCGCTCGGATAATGCAAGCCAAGATAGACCCTCGATATAGAGATGAGCAGCGCGGCAATAAATAAGAAACGCGCGTAACGATTGTGGTTCAGTACGGTTGCAAAAAAGGTTGCCACCGCAAAATTATTGATCGCGTGTGACGATGGAAATCCGAATCCCAAACGCGGTCCGTCCGGCAACCGAATCCACGAGACCGCATGCTGACCGGTCGCCAGCATCTCGCAGGGTCGCAGGCGTCCAAATAGTGGCTTGATCACGAGCTGGGTAAGTTGATCGGTGAAGAGCACGACTAACAAGGCTCCCAGCACAAGCCGGACGCCGCGCCACTTATATTTCCAGATTAGGTAGGCTGCTCCAAGTATGTAAAGCGGCATCCACCACCAGACGGATGTGAGCCCGACCATGATCGGATCAAGCGTCTCGGATGCGATCGTACGATTGAAAAACCAAAGAATACTAAGATCGGAATCGTGCATGTATTGCTAAAAATCGAACTTTGTGGTGCACATTGTGGTGCACATTGTGGTGCACATTGTGGCTCCTGAGCATAATTCGGCACCCACTAATGGGCGCGTCCAGCTTTCCGAAGTGCCTTCCCGCAACTTCGAGCGGATTCGCCTCTAAAGATTAATTAGGGTATAGCGTTCCAGAAATTTTTGTACCGTCGGATCCTTCGAGAGCCGAAGTTCTTTTGGTGTACCGTCAAAATAGATTTTGCCTTCGAAGAGAAACACAACGCGATGCGCGATTCGATCGACGGTAAAGAGATCGTGCGTGACGATAATGCTTGTGACGTTGAGTCGTTTTGTGAGTCCATCGATCAACTGATCGATCTGATCGCTCGTAACCGGATCAAGACCAGTCGTTGGTTCATCGTAGAACATATAGGCAGGCTCCATCGCAAGTGCGCGTGCCAAACCGACGCGCTTACGCATGCCACCCGAAAGCTCCGCAGGTTTGCGATCTTCGATGTTCCGTAAACCGACGAGAGCAAGTTTTTCCTTTACGATACGCTCCAGTTCTACGACAGGAGTCTTCGTGTGTTCGCGCAATCCGAGTGTTATATTCTCCGCAACGGTCATCGAGTCGAATAGCGCGGCGCTCTGAAATAAATATCCGATACGCACGCGTAGCTCCTCGAGCTGCCTTTCGGTAGCTCGCGTTACATCGAGTCCATCGACGGTTATCGTGCCCGCATCCGGACGGAGTAAGCCGATGATATGCTTTAGCAACACGCTTTTGCCGCTGCCGCTCTGACCGATCACAGCGACCGTCTCGCCGTCATGGATCGTGAGGTCCAGTTCGCGTAGAACGGTTTGCGTACCAAAAGATTTAGAGAGCCCTCGAATCTCAATCATGAATTCTGCGTCAGAATATTACTGTCCAAAGCACGTAATCCATAATGAGCACCATTGCGCTCGAAAGCACAAAGGAGCGGATCGTTGCGAGTCCCACACCTTCTGCTCCACCCTCGGTCCGAAATCCGACGTGCACTCCGATGAGCGCCGTGACACCGCCGAAAACGAGCGACTTGAAAAGTCCGCCCAAAACATCTTTAACATGAAAAAACCGGCGCACAGAATCAAAAAATATCTTTGCAGTAATTCCAAGAAAAAAGTTTGATACGATTAGTGCACCACCAAGTGCGATTAAATTTGCAAAGATTACGAGCACAGGCATCATTAAAAATGCTGCGACTACGCGAGGCGTCGAGAGAAAACGTATCGGACTAATCGCAAGACTTTCGAGCGCGTCGATCTCTTCGCTCACTTTCATGGTTCCAAGTTCGGCAGCAATCGAAGCCCCGACACGCCCGGCGATAACAATAGCTGTGAGCACCGGACCGAGTTCGAGAAAAATTGCACGACTGACAGCAGAACCCAAAAAGCTATTTGTGATCAAGCCTTTGAATTGATAGGCAGCCTGCCACGCGCTCACCATGCCTGTAAAAAAGCCGATCACGACTACAAGCGGCAGCGAATCCGTGCCGATGTGCTCCATTTGAATAAGCAGTAACCGCGGATTTCGAAGTGTCGATGGTATATAGGATACCGTGGCTGCGAGCAACCGCGATATCTGCCCGAACTCCGCAAGAAATCGCTTGGTCTTTCTGCCGATAGCTGCTACGACGTTCACGCTATGCTACGGTTGGTGACGAAATGTAATACATCCAAAACATAATATTTCAATTTTTAGAGATGCTCTATTAACGCTTGCAGATGCAGCATGCGCGCATATAATGTATCGAGTGCCGAATTTTGCATCAATGGTGGATCCAGGTTCGCCCAAGTATTCGAGCGCACAACTCCATCGAACTCCATTTTTAGTGTCGTCGTCAGGTTTCCCGTGCCACTTAAATGGAGCGTTTCCAGAGCACTAAAATTGTGATCCAAGAAAGCACTAAGCGAATCAATCTGAGTACGCTCCAGCATTCCGGCTCTTTCCGGCTTCAGAGATTTCTCTGATCGCGAATCATCACCGGGCATCAGAACAAATTTCTTGCCGCTATCGTCAGAAGAAACTTCAAAAGTCTCCGAAACTCCTGAAAACCCACCGGAACGGGTCAAACTAAGCTTATATTTTGAGAAATGTGATGAACGGTAGCCATGTGAACCGCCACATCCAAAGAGAATCAATCCAAAAAGAACAATAAAAGATACACCCAGTAGTTTAGTCGTCATCAGGCAAAGTAGGCGATGCTCACAACTCTAATGCAAATTTAGGGTATCTTACGAGTTGTTAGGGAGAATCGGTGGATTCAGAAGTTAGGCACCGACTCCCCGAACAACTTTCTCAGAAATAAAAAGCCACTCTTCGCTTGGCGATCGAGTGGCTGTATAAGTTATATATGGCAATACATGCTAAACTGGTCTGCGACGATCCTTAGAAATCCTCGCCGATGGATACGATATAATTCGGATGGGACCACGCACTCAGATTGGTCGTCCAAGCGATATCAAAGTGCACATAGAAACCGAAGAGATAAGTACGAACACCTGTTCCGGTGCTCAGCAAAAGATCGCGCGTTGTGATCGTCCCATCACTCGCTTTCTGGAATGGATAGACTTGATCTGTCCAAGCCGTGCCTGCATCAATGAAGGAATCACCAAAAAAGGCAAGTGGGAATCCTGCAACAATGATCGGGAAGGGATATCGGATCTCGATATTGCCAAGTAAATATTTCGTCCCCTCTTTTTCGTTATACGCAAATCCACGAACAGGCCGTCCCGAACTAAAGAAGGCATAATCCTCCGGCTCGTTGAGTGGGAAGACCTCGGTCTTGAAAAATCTGTTCACCCACCCATCAACACCACCGATGAAAAACTTTTGTGGTGTCGGACCAAAGCTCGCCGCACCCGCGAATCTGGTAGCGATAGAAAAATCACTCGTGAGCTTTATGTAATACCTGAGATCAGCAGAAGGCGTCACAAATCCAAGCCAGTTGTTACCAAGCTTCGGGGCCGCAGAGATACCGATGTTATATCTCGCACCTGCTTTCGGATAAAAATAACTCCAGAGCACATCATCATGGATATACGTTAGCTGCGGAAACACCGTGAACTTGCGCTTCGTCGGCGTATTGTAGTCGATCAGATCACGTTCGAGCACCATCGCGGACGCCCCGACATCCAACCGATTGAATCTATCAAACGGATACGACACCGTGCCCGTCAACCCATACGAAGTAAATCTTGCAATCGCATACTGATTGTTCGGGTCATTCTGATCATTCGGAACGGTCAGGAATTGCGCCGTGTGAAATCCTGTCAAGCCCCAATTGTTGCGATGCTCGAGATTATAATACGCAAGTATGTAATCCGAATTTTTCAGATCGAGAATCAGATTGGTACCGAAGAACAATTGATGATTACCCAGTTCATCCGAAAAGAGCATCTGCGTCGTACCCTGCAAACCATAATAGCCCGTATACCCTGCAGTGCCAAGAATAACATCGGGCGAGAAAACTACTTTATAGTCATGCACGATGTAGTGACCGCTCGAATCTTTGTAATTCGTAATCGTCTCGAGTGGACGCGTCGAATGATAGTCGTGCATCGAACGCTCTTGCTCCGGATTGCTACCAAACACATAATCGTGCAGATCCACATGGACGCCGCCATATCCACGTGCGGAGTCGCCGCTGGTCGAGGCATGCTGCCTGTCCGAAGTGAGTGTGTCGAGTCGGCTCATCATACGGCCTGAAGCGCTCTTGCGGAACTCGGTCATCGGTAGCGAATCAATATGTCGATCGCTGGGATTGCGCAACAAAAACATATCGTAGCCGCCCTTGTGCATAGCGCTGAAGGCGAGCTTCGAGGCATCATTCGAGATCGAGATCTGATCGATCTTCGAAACAGAATTTGTAAGCGGACGAGCTTTTTCGCCCTTCAGCGTCGAGGTCCAAATATTATTAATGCCGTTTTTATTACTAATGAAAAACAGTGCGGAGTTATCGTGTGCAACGGCAGGATAAATCTCGTCGGCGTCCGGGGTGTCGGTAATTCGCTCGATGGAATTCGAATCGAGATGAAAGCAATAAATATCTTTGCTCTTTGCAATATAATTCAAGCTTGCAGCGCGAGAGGTTGGGTACTCGCCTGGGACAAGATGATTATCGCGCTCACTAACGAAATAGATCGATCGTGAGTCGCCGGTCCAGTCCGGGTCGCGATCGTTGAATAGATCAAGCGTTAGATTTGTGACAGTTTTCGTTGTAAAATCATAGACATAGATATCGCTTGCACCGGACTTCACTCCGGCGAACGCAAGTTTTTTTCCATCGGGCGACCACTTCACCTGTTGTATCGCGTCGAGATCGAAATCGGGTAGCTTCTCTTGCTCGCTTGTGTTGACATCAATTAGATAGACAGCATCTTTCTCGCCGCTCTTTGCCGCAAGTGCGAGGCGCTTGCCATCCGGCGACCAGGATAATCCTGGAGTGAGCAAATGCAATTCTTCAAAATTACCCGTTGCACCACCGCCGCTCAGAACGCGCTTAATATCCTTCGGCTTCGAGAGACTCTGCACGTACACATCATAGTAATCATTTCGATCACTAATGAACGCGACGAGATCACCTTGCGGTGAAACCTCCGGTGAGGCATTAATAAAGTTCTCTAGCTTCTTGTGATCTGCAAGCACTTCGGCATAGTTCATCGGCTCTTCGAATCGCGCGATATCCGGATAGTAGAGTACCTTGAGCGCTTGAATAAAGCGCTCGCTGAACTCTCCGACGGTCAAGCCAAACGTAGTACGAAAGCCAATTTCGATAGACCGCGAAGTTTTGATACGCTGCAAAAGCTCCGCAACTTTCTCCGGCCCATACTTCTGCGAGATATACCAATACATCGTTTGACCAACGCGATACTGCACATAACCACCAAGCCTCTCCAACGGCGGCACCGCCTCGTTCAGCGTCGCATCACGCATGAACATATCGGTCTCGATATCCAGACCTCGAAGCGATTCATACTCTGCGAGACCTTCGTTCATCCACGAAGGGATCATCATGCCACCACCCGTGAGCAGCGCTTGATACGTACCGCCGATGAACATATCATTGATCACGGCATGCACGAGTTCATGATGAATCACGTGACGAAAGAGTTCGTAGTTACCTTCGAATGGCAACACCACACGATTCTTTAATAACTCCGTTACTCCACCAACACCTTCGGGAAGAAACTCTCCGACAGCATTTGTCTGCTGAAAATCATTGTGCGAATTGTAACAGAGGATCGCGATGCGATTGGTAATATCATAGCGAACGGTATGCTCGATCGATTCGAGTGAGCTCTCAGCTTGTTCGGCGCAAAACTCCGCTAAATCACGGCCGCCCTGATAAAAATAAATATCAAAGTGCGGTGATTGAATAAACTTCCAATCGAAATTTTTGTATTGGACTTTATTCTTGCCAAACGCACTCCCAGGTTGCGCAATGCTTCGGGAAGTTGGAAGCATTACGAGCAGAATCGCAATAAAAACTACGCTAAGAATAAGTGCAAACCGAGAGAAATATCTTGTCGCCTTCACCCGCATTTTAATACGATCTAATTGCATGCTCAGATTATATCGATCCGTAAACCAGCTCTACACCTAAAGACACGTAAGTGCCCTCTAAGTTGCAACCGCTTTAGCGCAGGATAATTCACTTTGTGGAGCGAAAACGAAGGAAACTATGCGGCCGATTGCGCCTTTATCTGCGCGAATACCACGCCACCAACGATTAACAGGGCACCACAGAGCTCTTCTGTTCCCATGCGGTCCGTGAGAAAAAAGTAACCGATCATCGCCGCTACCACCGGCTCCAGCATATAAATCAGTGCGGCTCGGCTCGGGGAAATGGCGTTCTGATACCGGATTTGAAGGTAAGCGGTCCAGGCGGTCGCAAAGATTGTGGTGTAAAATAGCGGAAGTAGGGTGCGAGTGTCAAAAGTAAGGTGCGGACTTTCGGTAAAAGGCATCACAGCCGCCATCAAAATGGTCGCGACCAGGATCTGCGTGAACGTCACGAGTATTGCTCCATCGGCGTTGCTCTTGACCAACTGGACAACTCTCGGCAGCGCCTTATCCACCCAAACAATATAGATCCCGAAACAAAATGCGCAACTAATACTCATCAGATCGCCAAACACAAAGCCCAGCTCGCCGCGATAAGGATGCGTCAGCAGCAATGTGCCACCGATTGCAAGCAGGACTCCGATGAGTGTCCGCCTATCGCTGATATGTCGATTGATAAGATAGGCGAAGATCACCGTCCAGATGACGGCCGTCGAAGTGAGGAACGCAGATTTCGAAGCAGTCGTCGTGAGCAATCCGATTCCCTGAAATGCGTAGCCGCCTCCGAGTGTCGCGCCAAGAATTAATGCATCGAGCGCAACTTGGCGCTCAAGCGCACTCTTCGGACGAAAGAGCACTTGCAATCCGCGACGCGCTTGTGGAAAAAAGAGGAAATAAAATATTGCGGTCATTCCGAAACGCAAGACATTGAAGAGCATCGGAGTTGAGCCCTCCAATCCGATCTTCACGACCGAGAACGTCGTCCCCCAAATGACCGGCAAGAGCACCATAAAAAACACAGCCCGCTGATGCGCACTATGTACTCTACCCCCGGAAGTATTCGAAGCGTCCAATGAAAATTATTTTTTTGCGCATTACGTTTTTTGCGTGCACAAACAAGAGAACTTGAAGGCAGTCAGTTCCTAACTGCTTGCTCATCAGCTGGATGGACGGCCTGTTACTCTCGGTTAGCACTTTTTCGGAGCCTGAATTTGACGGCTTAGGCAGTCTGGGCATCTCTCCGTCCCCTCGCAACGCGAATGCTTTACGGGCTGTTAGTGCTGTCTAATCTACTGCGGTGGGATATCTGAGTCTCGCCGGGTGATTGATTTGCCCTAAGTAAGAAAAAGTATACTGCTCTTTAGACACATGTCACTACCTTGGAAACACGCGATCGTTGTTGGCGCTTCGTCGGGAATTGGTAAAGCGCTTGCCGAAGAACTGCTGAAGCAGGGTGTTTCGGTTGCGATGATCGCTCGGCGCAATGAGGAGATGGAGCGGATCGCGCAAGCGAGCCCGAAGGCTCCGGGAGTGAAGGCACTCGTCTATCCGCACGACGTTCTCAACTACGATGCCACCCCTGCACTTTTTCAGGAGATCACTCACGATCTCGGCGGGCTTGATCTCATCATCTATGCTTCCGGCGTGATGCCGAACGTCGATGAGCACGAGTACAACTTTACAAAGGATCGTGCGATGCTCGAGGTGAACACCGTCGCTGCCTTCGCATGGCTGAACGAAGCCGCGAAGCGTTTCGAGCAAACCAAACACGGGACGATCGTCGGAATTTCTTCTATCGCAGGTGAACGTGGTCGTCGAGGGAATCCGGCCTATTGCACGAGCAAGGCAGCGCTCACGACGTATCTCGAATCGTTGCGCAACAGACTGACGCGCTATGGCGTCAAAGTCGTCACGATCAAACCCGGATTCATCGATACCGAAATGACTCGCGGCAAGCCCGGACTTTTTTGGTTGATCTCTGCTGAAGCTGCCGCGAAAGAAATTCTTGCAAAATCGGCACGCGGCAAACGCTCTGCATTTATTCCTGCGCGTTGGGCGCTCGTCGCGCTGATCATTCGGAACATTCCCTCTTTTATTTTTTCGAAGCTCGGTATATGACGCCAGTGCTTCCGGTAGATCATCTCGAACGTCTCGTGGGCTGGGGTGGCGCTGTTGCCAGTGATGGCTACGTGTGGCGTCCATCGACGATTGATCAACTCCAAGAAGCTTTCGCGCTGGCCAAAGCAACACATCGTTCGATCACACTGCGCGGTGCAGGCAGAAGTTACGGCGATGCTGCGATCGGTGCCGAGAGTGTCGTGATCGATTGCACACGGCTGAACCGAATCCTTTCCTGGGATCCGAAAACGGGCATCATCACATGTGAGCCCGGCGTTACGATCAAACAGCTGTGGCAATACGTAATCCAGGATGGTTGGTGGCCGCCGGTTGTGCCAGGGACGATGTTTCCAACGCTTGGCGGTGTCCTCGGAGCAAATATTCACGGCAAGAATAATTTCAAAGCGGGCCCGATCGGCGATCACGTGCTTGGCTTCACGATTCTACTTCCGACCGGCGAGTTAAAATATTGTGAGCCCGGCACAAAGCCCGAGCTCTTCTACGCCGCGATCGGGAGCTTCGGAATGCTCGGATGTTTTACGAGCATAACGATGAAGATGAAGAGAGTCTACTCGGGTTTGCTCGAGGTAGAATCAATCGTCTCGAAAGATATCCACGGTCTTTTTGAAATTTACCAAGAGCGCATTCCGCAATCGGATTATCTTGTCGGTTGGGTCGATGCATTTGCCAAAGGTGCGAAGCTCGGTCGTGCGCAAGTGCATCAGGCAAATTATCTTGCCGACGGCATCGACCCGAATCCAACGCAGACGCTGCGAGTCGAGAATCAAGAATTACCCGACACAATACTTGGTCTGATGCCGAAGTCGATCGTTTGGAGATTCATGAAGCCATTCACGAATGATATCGGTTGGCGATTCGTGAACTGGGCAAAATATTTGGCAAGTGCAATTGCGCCAAAGGGTAAAACTTTTCGGCAATCACACGGAGCCTTCGCGTTTCTGCTTGACTTTGTTCCGAATTGGAAAAAAGCATACGGCAAAGGGGGGTTGATACAATATCAGTCGTTCATTCCGAAGGCGACCGCAGAGGATTGTTTTCGAAAGCAATTCGAGCTATGTCAGCGAGAAGGTTACGTCCCCTATCTTGCGGTCTTCAAACAACACAAGCCGGATAAATTCTTGCTGACGCATGCCGTCGATGGATTTTCGATGGCGCTCGATTTTCGCGTCACGAAAAAGAATCGCGAGGCGATTTGGAATCTTGCAAAAAAGTTGAACGAGATTGTTCTGGCGTCGGGTGGCCGGTTCTATTTCGCCAAAGATGCGACGCTCACTCCCGAAGCCTTCCGTGCATACCTCGGCGAAGAGACACTCGCAAAATTCCGCAAGATCAAAGCAGAATGTGATCCGCAAGGGATATTGGAAACCGATCTTTCTCGAAGATTGGGCGTATAATTCTACTGCTTCAAAAACCTCACTCCATTCCACTGCATCGAAAACGTCGAGTCCATGATCTCGTAGAGTTCGAGATACTTCAGCATGTTGATCGGCCTCAGATGCACTTGCGTCGCAAGTTGCGGGAGATTGGGATGATCGCCACGAATTAGGATCAACGTCCTCGAGTCGTGTGCCAACAAGATTACAGAGTCTTGTACATTGTGTCGAAGATAATCTTTCTCAACGCCGACAGCAAGTCTCGCATTCGGATAAGTACGAATATCGTAGGTTTGTTGAAAGGGCATGTAGACGTATGCGTATCGCGACCACCAAGTATCAAGCACCGTTACAGGCTTGGGAGATTGGTACCACTCATGAATGAGCGCTCCAAAGATCTTCTCATTCGTTGCATCATTGCAAGTGACACCGGCGGTAGAAGTGTAGGCGAATACTCTATTTAGGATTGCAAGCGTGCGTTCACCTTTGTTCGTATAGCGCTTTGCTACGGACGCGCTAAAAGAATCTTGCGAGGCAGCGTCACGAAATCTTTCCTCCTCTTTCCCCGGAAGCGGCACAACGAACCAACACACTTGCAATACGACGAGCATAGATGTTAGGATAATTGCCCGGCGTGTGATAAGCGGTCGCGTGAGTATATAACGGTCCGCGAGCTTCTGCTTCGCATTTTGCGCAAGCCAGATCGCGATCTGATCAACCAGCACACCACCGCACAAGAACACGCTCGGCAATACATTAAGCAGATAACCCGCCTTCATGAAATAGATCAGCACGTAAAAGAGCAGCGGCACCTGTGCGACAAGAACTACGAATCGAAACGTTTGTGAAGAGAGCGCCGTGCGCGTAAAAGCCAAGCATCGTTTGCGGAAACCTACCAACGCAATCGCTGCGACAATCCAACAACTGAATCCACCCGCAATGAGATAGAGCGCGACCTTCCCCATCACCGCAACATGCTCCCCAATCGGATTGCCGAACAAAACAGATTGCGAGCGATAGATGTGCTCAGCTTGTGCAAACTTGAGATACGCTGCGAAGCCTCCTGCTTCGTGGAATAGCTCAAGCGTCCAGCCAGTTGTGACGACCGTGAAAGACGCGACCGCAAGCATCCACACTCGCGCACTCTGTTTGCTTACGATCATAATGTAAATCACCGCCGGCACAAAGAAGAGCAAGCTCGATTGACGCGCACCTGTCGCAAGTGAGAGCGCAACGAACAGCCCGATCACACGCCACGCACTCTCGCGATTTCGGTAAAGCGAAATGCCGAGCCAGAGTATCACGCTCGCAAAAAATGCTTCGTGCGGATAGACCGTCTCGACCTCTCCGTAAAACCAAAACATCGGAGCAGATATCCAGAGCAATGCCGTGATAAGCGCAACGCGTTCACCGCGCAAGTGATACGCTGCTCGCCAAAGTGCAAGCACCGAACCGATCGAGAGCAAGATACTAACCGCCAAGAACGCTCGATGTGGATTATTCAGGAGCGCATATATCAATCGACCAAACAGAATATGAATGATGTAACCCGGCATGTGGGGCGTCACTTGCGATAGATCGAACCGGACGAGTGCCACGGCGAAATCGATCGAGTCGAATTCGAATAGCATCTTATCGATAAACGGAATTCGTGTTGCGAGTACAACTATCGCGAGCAGAACTCCGGTGATCTGCTGTCGTTTGCGACTACGGAGTGCCATGCGTCGCCTCCTTCAGTCTATAGATACGCATCGTCGTATCGGCTGCCGATACCAGTGGCAAGCGCACGGTGAATGCATTGAGCAATTCAAGCGAATCCTGGTGCGCTTGATAGAACGTAGGATTCAACCTATTATATATGATGAACATGTTGGCGCCCATCTGTCGAGCCTTCTTCCACACTGCATTCTGATCCGATTGCAACGCAAATATTTCGGGTGTCATCAGACCGGTGAGATCAATGAGTGGACGATCCGTAAAATATGCAAGCGCCCCGACATCATCCACAGCGAACACATCACTAGGTTTCGCATTGTGATTCGCCCAATCCACAATTGCAAGATGTTGATCATTAATATTTCGCACCGCTTCGGATTCGATGAGTATCCATCTACCCGCCTCAACGAGGCCACCAAGCAATAGTAACGCAATGATCACGCGACCGATCTTTTCAGAATATTTCGAAGCCGCGACACATGCAAGCAAGATCATCACCGGAAACACCGGAAAGAAATATCGACCGTGATGTCGGAATTGCGGCGCAACAAATGCTTGCAGAATCGGCAGGCCAATCACCAGCAAGACCGCGACTCGTCCTTTGTCTTGCTTGATAAGTGTCAGTGATCCGATAGCAAGCAATAGGAAAGCCATCACATTATTCGACGCATAGATGCGCAGCGCAAACCATAGATACTCCCAGTTCGGCAACAACGATACATGCGCCCCCTGCACAACGCTTGAGTGCGAAACGAAACTGCCGCTGATGCGGTACACATAAAAGATATACGGCAATGTGAGTAGCAGAGTCCAGAGAACTGTAGCAGGCAGTCGAGATAGCTGCGCGCGCTTTTTGTAGCCCAACCAAATCCAATCGGTGTAACAGAGCACACCAAGGAATGCGAACTCCGGCCTTACCAAAAATCCAAGCCCAAGCAAAACTCCTTCACGCGGACGAATGGCACCCTTGCCAATACCACGTATATGTTCCTCGACCACCAGCAGCATCAGCAGCGCTGCGAGCGTGACTTCCATTCCACTCGCCGCACTCCAAAGCAATCGCGAACAGATCACAGTGACGAGGCCTGCCACAAAACTCCACCGTTCGCCTAGCCCGAAAAGATCTCTCGCTGTGCGATAGACACCCGGGCTAATCAGCAGATAGAAAATCGCTGAGAGTGCAACAGCTACAACTTCGAGATGCGACGTGACCAGCCCGCCGATCGCAATCAGTACGACCCAGAGTGGAGATGTATCTGCTGAAAGTGGATGTCCTGGATTGAACGCGAAGCCCTCACCTCGCAAAAGATTTTGCGCAAACCGACAGTGAATATAAACATCATCGAGTGGCGCACCAACCAAGTAGATAAAATTTGTGCCACCGCCGGAGGCCATCACAACACGCTGCACCACCGCGATCACACCGAGCATCAGTGCCCCAAGCGCAACCAGCCAGAACTCCGTGCGATAGCGCCGATAAAGAGACATAGCTTATAAGAGCTACCGAGTGGTAAAGATCCTGAAGGGTAAAACCTATTTGATGTAGATCACGAAGAACATCGCGAGCGCATACACGACGAAATTCACGATCATCGGAATATCCGAAAGCACGATATCGGTCGGACTCTCTCCGAGGTTCTTCTTGTGCAGCAAGTACAGATAGCGGAAGACACCATAGAGGACGAACGGAGTCGTCATGATCAGATTCTCGGTGCCAAACATTTTCACCGTGCGATCCGAGACTGTGTACAGCGCATAGCTAATCACAAATCCCGCAGCGCAGATCGTCGTCATTTGCTCTGCAAACTCGATCGAATAATGTTCGAGTACTTTCCGTGTGTGGAATTTCGCCTCTTCCTCTGCTTCTTTGGAATGCATCGAAACGAGTTCACCTCGACGCTTCGCAATTCCAAGAAAGAGCGAGAGGAACATCGTCGTAAGTAAGAGCCACGAGCTGCGTGGCACACCGATCACCAGCGCCCCACCGATTACGCGCAACATGAAGCCGATCGCAATCACGAAGACATCGATCAGCACCAGCTCTTTTAGAAAAAAGCTATAGGCAAGATTCATCACAAAATAAATGCCGAGGCACACGACGAATCGGGGATCGAGCGTCGAGGCGAGCGCAACATCTGCTACGAGAATGAGCGCTGCGATACTAAAGGCTTGCGTAAGTGAGATCTCGCCTGAGGCAATCGGTCGAAAGCGCTTCTTCGGATGGAGCTTATCTCGCTCACGATCGGCGGCATCATTGATGATATAGATCAGGCTCGCCGTAAAGCTGAACGCAACGAATGCTTCGAGCGAAAGCTGCACGAAGCTCCACTCAAAGAGATGCTTGCTGAAAACAAGCGCAGAGAAGACGAATAGATTTTTCGTCCATTGTTTAGGACGAACAAGTCGCAGAACCGCGGAGGGCTTGATCAAATCTGGTCTCTTCAGAGAATTGTTTTGCCTGAACCGCAGCGAGTTTCGTTGCGACTCTTCTCTTCAATACGGGACAAAGTATAACACGAACAAGATACCGGAGCATGATGCTCTCAGAGCATGATGCTCTCAGAGCATGACGCTCTTAGCGCATGACGCTCTTAGCGCATGACGCTCTTAAAACACGATGCTCTCTTGATACTCACCAAATGGGACTTTGAGTATATCGATCATCTCGCCGAGCGTCACATAATTTCTGGCCGCTTTGATAAGTACCGGCATAAGGTTGGTAGTCCCGAATCCGGCAGCCTTGATCTCTTCGATGCTTTCGGCGACTTCATGTGCTGAGCGGTTCGCTTTCAAATTCGCAAGTTTTTTCTTTTGGTGCACTTCGACTTCCGGTGATATCTGCAAGATCGGAATATCGATCTTCTCACCCTTCTCCACAAACTCATTGACTCCGACAATAAACTTCTCTTTGCGATCGAGCTCCAACTGGTAGCGATAGGATGCGTCTGCAATCTCTCGCTGAAAGAATCCGGCCTCAATCGCCTCGATCACACCACCGAGTGCGTCGATCTGATCGAAGTATGCATTCGCTTCGCGCTCCAGTCTGTCTGTCTCCGCTTCGATGAAGTACGAGCCGCCGAGTGGATCGACCGTGTTGATCACGCCCGTCTCATACGCCAAAATTTGCTGCGTGCGCAACGCGATCTTCACAGCTTTCTCGCTCGGAAGTGCAAGCGTCTCGTCCATCGAATTCGTATGCAACGATTGCGTACCCCCGAGCACGGCCGCAAGCGCTTCGTAGGCCGTGCGAACAATATTATTCTCAGGCTGCTGGGCTGTAAGAGAGCAACCTGCGGTCTGCGTGTGAAATCGCAGCGTCCAGCTCTTCGGATTCTTTGCGCCATATTTATCGCGCATACGACGTGCGTAAATTCTACGCGCTGCACGAAGCTTCGCAATCTCTTCGAAGAAATCTACATGCGAGTTAAAGAAGTGCGAAATGCGAGGCGCAAAATCGTCGACATCCATTCCACGCGCGATGCAATGCTCGACATACGTAAATCCATCGGCGAGTGTGAACGCAAGCTCTTGCGCCGCAGTCGAGCCGGCTTCGCGAATGTGATAGCCCGAAACAGAAACGGGATTCCATTGCGGCACTTCCTTCGTGCAATACTCGATCATATCGGTGATGATACGCATCGAGGGCTCCGGAGGATAGATAAATTCTTTTTGTGCGATGTACTCTTTCAGAATATCATTCTGCAAAGTACCGCGAAGCTTATCGAAGCTCACGCCCTGCTTTTCCGCGACGCAGAGATAATACGCGAAGATCATCGCAGCAGGTGAGTTGATCGTCATCGAAGTCGAAACCTGATCGAGCGGAATGCCGTCGAAGAGTGTCTCCATATCGAGCAGCGAACTGATGGCCACGCCGCAAATTCCTACTTCGCCTTCGCTCCATTTGTCGTCAGCATCGCGACCCATAAGCGTCGGCAGATCGAATGCCGTCGAGAGACCGGTCTGTCCGTGCGCAAGTAAATATTTGAAGCGCTCGTTCGTATCTTCCGGAGTGCCGAAGCCTGCGAACTGACGCATCGTCCAAAGCTTTCCGCGATAACCGTTCGGATGAATACCACGCGTGTATGGAAAATCGCCTGGGAAGCCCAGCTCACGAACGAACGACTCGGGATTCGAATCGGTCGGCGGATAAATCATGTCGACGCTATTACCTGAAAGCGTCGTGTACTTTCTGCCCGTCGTCTTCGCTTTACTTGCGCGCTCTTGCCAGAGACGCTTTGCCTCTTGATACTCGGGACTGTTATCGAAGCTCTCGATCACACCACCATTCTTGTGGATTCCGTTTCCCACGATCTCTCCTTTTGCGTTGACTTCTGGCATATTTCCGATGTTTTGAATCCGACTCTAAAATGCTGTGAAAATAACGTGTTTTGGGGTGCTTTCGTCCCCAATTGAGTCGTAGGGACAGATTTCTGCTGATTTGAAGAGCGGCGGGATCGGTGACCGATTCTATGGAGCAATTATCACCATGCTCTTAGTGCCAGAGGCACAGCGTACTCGCAGCCCAAGCTGATCTGCTCAGAGGCGGACGGAATCCTGGGTTACGGATCACCCATTACCAAGAGCCCTAAAGGGGCTGTGTCTAGCGAAATGCAAAGGGCCGGAACAAGTCCGGCCCGATGTTCAAAATGTAAGGTTGTTTACTTCAATAGCTCGATCCTTGTGGTCACAAGTTCGTTACCACTTA
>JBDTCS010000078.1:0-12084 GCA_039923455.1 Kapaibacterium sp. (SeqCode)
ACAAAATCGCCGAGCTCTTGTTTGAGATCCGTGACTTCATCACTCAGCGAAATATTAAGATCGAAATGATCCGCAACTTCGCGATAGTAGGTCAGCCCTTCGATGCGGGATGGATGTTCGCTCGGTGTGATGAATGGCACCTGACCAATCTCGAGCAAGGGAGGCGTCGAGAAGAATTTCATCTCCGTCGGATAGCGCAGAATCGAATTTGCTACGGCGCCTTTTTCTAAGATCACATAGCTGAGTCCCGCACGCTTCGCCTCGATTGCAATCGAAAGCCCAGCGGGGCCCGCGCCGATGATAAGCACGTCGAGCAATTCTCTTTTCGCTTCGGACACGTTACTTCTTTGCAAGGAATTTTGCAATGCCACGCTTCGTATCTTCGGTCGTGCGAGCAAGTGCGTTCATACTCGCCGCATATTCGAGCCCGGCCTCCAGACTCATTCCATGCGACGCTGCGATGAGCGATTTCGTGAGCGCAATAGCCGAAGGTGGATTGCGCGAAACCTGATGCGCATACATCACAACACTATCCTCGAGCGAACCACACGGCACCACATACTGCACAAGCCCGAGCGAGTACGCCTCCTCGGCAGTGATACGACGACCGGAAAGCAACAGCTCTCGCGCATGTTGCTCCCCTATCTTCCGAACCAAAAACACAGAGACGAGCGCGGGAATAAAACCGAGCGTAGTTTCTGTGTAACCAAATTCGGAATCGTCGGCGGCAAAGATCACATCGCAGACCATCGCAAGTCCGCATCCACCCGCAAGTGCTGCACCGTGAACCTGTGCGATGACAAAACGAGGAAACGTATATATCTTCCAAAGCAGATCGCGCAATCTCCGTGAGTCAGCAAGATTCTGCTCCGGACCAAATTCGGTGATCTGCTGAATGTAGGCAAGATCCGCTCCCGCGCTAAACACATTCCCTTGTGAGCGCAAGACGATAACGCGAGCATCCTCATCCTCCAGCAATGAATCGAACGCTTTCGATAGTTGCTCGATCAGCTCAGGCGACATCGCGTTCTTCTTCTCCGGTCGATTCATCGTGATGAATGCGATCGGATGATTCTTCTCGATAGTGATTAGCGTCTCTTCAGGCATACCTTGATTTTATGAGATTTTAGAGATTTTTGAGATAAGAGAGATCATGGAGATAAACGAGATTTTTGAGATGGGATGCGCGACCATTATTGCTGGCGCAATAATGGTTGAGGCTGAGTGCGTACACATGTGTTTGGCGTGGGACTTGAAGACTGTACTAATTCGCGGGTTGGAATGCGTTGACTTCGTCGATGAGTGTTTGGACGATCTCGTCTTCGCGGATGCGGCGGATCATTTCGCCCTTGCGATAGAGAATTCCTACTCCCTGTCCGGCAGCAATTCCGATATCTGCTTCGGAGGCTTCTCCGGGTCCGTTGACTACGCAACCGAGAATTGCGATCTTGACAGGCTTTTTGATATGTGCGAGCGCTGCTTCGAGTTCGCGCGTAACTTTGAAAAGATCGATTTCGAGTCTGCCGCAAGTTGGGCAAGCGATGATCTCAACGTTGCGACTCGCAAGCGAAAGCGAACGGAGAATTTCTTTGCCGACTTCTACTTCACGCTCAGGTTCATCGGTGAGCGATACCCGAATCGTGTCGCCAATTCCTTCAGCGAGCAGTGTGCCGATGCCGACAGCACTTTTGATCGTACCAATTTTTGCAGTGCCTGCTTCTGTTACGCCAAGATGCAAAGGATAATCCGTTCGTTCGGCGATAAGGCGATACGCTTCGATCATCAAACGTACGTCTGTTGATTTCACGCTGATGATCACATCTTCAAAATCAAAATCTTCGCAGATCTTAGCATGGCGCATTGCGGATTCGAAAAGCGCTTCAGCAGTTGGGTAGCCGTGCTTCTCCAAAATATCTTCTTCGAGCGATCCCGAGTTCACACCGATACGAATCGGAATATGTTTCGCCTTCGCTTTGCCGAGCACTTCGTGAATGCGCTGAATCGAACCGATGTTACCCGGATTGAGCCGAACTTTCGCGACGTTCGCTTCGATAGCCTTGATTGCGAATACGTGATTGAAATGAATGTCGGCAACGATCGGAAGATTCGAGCCACGAACGATTTCGTGCATTGCTTCGGCAGCTTCCCAATCATTCACTGTCACGCGAATAATATCGCAACCCGCTTCTTCGGCACGCTTGATCTGCGCGAGCGTCGCTTTGACATCGCCGGTCTTCGTCTTCGTCATTGTTTGCACGCTGATCGGTGCACCACCGCCTACTGCGATTCCACCTACCATCACCTTACGTGACTTACGTCTTGGTGTATGCGAGGCAGCAAGTACGACTTTGGGCGTTTCAAGAATCGGAAGAGAAAGATCCATTTGATTATGTGTAATAAAACTTTTTTGTTGGGCGATCTTGCTTAGCGTTTCTCGTCCATTTTCTTTGCAGCTTCGAGAAGAATTTCTCGCTCGTCGGTAGTCAGATTTTGATAACCACTCGCTGCGATCTTGTCAAGAATTCCGTCGATGACTTCTTGCGTTATCACTCGACTCTTTGTCGGGCTAACTTCGGTGCGCTGTGCGTTGCTTCCACCGATATCATGATATTCTGCTTCGACAGGTTCGTCACGATCAGGCCGATTGAAAAATCCTTGCGGCTTTTGCATCGTACCAAATCCGCTCGGGCGCGTCGGGTTGCCCCATTCATCTGTTTTCTTCGTGCGTAACTTGCTGAGCAATTGTGTGCCGCCCGAATCAAAAATCATATACAGAATACCCACGACTCCACCACCAAGATGTGCAAGGTGGCCGATATTATCTGCTCCACCGACCGACCAAATCTCAAGCCCCATAAAGAGCACAACGAAATATTTGGCTTTGACGGGAATGAGAAAATACAGGTAGATCATGCGATCCGGAAACATCAATCCGAATGCTACGAGCAACCCAAAGATCGCACCCGAAGCACCGATCAGCGGTGCTGGTGGCAAATTTAGAATCGGTGTTATGAATAAATGCGCCGCAGCACCACCAAGTCCGCAGACGGTATAAAAGATCAAAAACTTTTTCGAACCCCAGAGCTGCTCGAGTTCGATTCCGAACATCCAGAGTGCGAACATATTGAAGAGCACATGCGTCAAGCTGCCATGCAGAAACATGTAGGTGATCGGCTGCCAGATCTCAAAGCCACCGGAGTTGATCGGATAAAGTGCGCCGTAGCGGTCGATTAATTCGTTGAGCGGCATGCCGCCGATCATGAGTCGACTAAAGAGTATTTCGACGAGGAATATTCCGATATTCGTAACCAGCAACGCCTTTACTACCGGCGGGAAATACGAGAACCCACCGAATCCTCGGCCTTTCGTCGGCTGACCATACTGACCCATTGACATATTATATCCTCTGCCCCATTTCCTAACCTAAGTATTCTAATCGCTTTCTGACTACACGTGTAGCGCAAATACTGCTCACGTGTTTCAAACAGGTATATACGGGGCTCTGTTCCGATGGTGTTTTTCGGGATTTAATGCCCACAAAGCGTAGGAGGCTATGTCGCACCGATTCTTAGCTCCGAAGGAGCGGCATAATTGTAGCCCGCTGCGTAAACGCCGGGTTTGGAATCGTTTTTGTTTTCAAGAGCTCCAGAGGAGCGAAATATAGCTTGTCATTTTTTCAACACCATCTTGATCTCCCGACGCGATCCGTTCGCTGAAATCTGTGCGGTATAAATTCCACTTGGCAAATTCGTGGCATCGAATCGAACGTTGTGTGATCCAGCAGATGTCATCTCATTGATGAGCGTCTCGATCTTGCGTCCCAATACATCGAACACATCAATCGTCACTAACCCCCTTTCCGAAAGAGAATAATTAATCGTCGTCGATGGATTGAATGGATTCGGATAATTCTGCGCGAGCGTGAACGAGTTCGCACTCGGCGACTGACCCACTCCAACTTCTGCGATCGGGCGATACCAAACTCCATCACCTAATGTGGACGCATAGAGCTTTGATCCGACGAGTGTGATCGAGCTAACCGGCGCCGGCGTCAAGCCGATTCCCTCTGTCTTCCATGTAAGACCACGATCGGTCGATGTGAGTATTCCTCCAGCGGTTGCTGCGATAAGCTTTCCATCGGCGGCAACTAATTTAGAATAAGTAAGTCCCGGCAATCCGTTGTTCACCGAGCCCCATGTGTTACCGTTGTCATCGGAGCGATAAAGTCCGGCATTCGTCGTGCCAGCATAAATCGACGAACCGAGTTGCGCAAAACAAGTTACGTTAGCAGCAGTCGGAATTTTTAGGACTTCGTGCCAAGTTGCTGCCGAGTCTGTCGACATAAAAATCTTTGCGGTCTTAATCGTATCGAAGTTACGTGTGCCGGCAAACATTCGTGTTCCATAAAACGCAAGCGCTGTTGCAAAAGGATTTGTAAGGCCGGTACCCATCTGTGTCCAACTCTTTCCGACCGTATTGGAAGCGAACACACCGCCATACGTGCTGCACATATAAAGGGTAGTACCAACGCGCAGCAATTCATTGACATACACATTTGACAGCCCGACATCAGTGAAGGTCCAGTTGATACCCGCATCCGTTGATGCATAGACTCCCATACCTGTACCGACAAGAATCGCGGTATTCGGATCGGTGGAATCGAGCGAGAGCAGACATGTGATGCTCGTCGCCGGCAATCCATGTGTGATCGCAACCCAGGTTGCGCCGAGATCATCCGATCGAAACGTGTGATACTGACTCGTGCCGGCATAGAGAATTGGTGCAGATGAATGCACACCACTTGCGACGATCGAATACACGGTCGATTTCGAACGCTCGGGAGTTACGAGTGCCCAACTCGCTCCTTGGTTCGATGAATACGCCAAGGCACCCAGCACCGAACCGACATACAAATTCGATTTGGAAACAGCGATGCATGTAACTTCACGATCGGTCAATCCGGCATTTATGCTCACCCACTGTGAGCCGCCGTTTGTTGACATACTCGCACCTGCGTCAACTGCTCCGGCATAGAGTACCTGAGTAGCCGAAAAAGAATCTGCTACAATGAGCGACGTTGGATTGTACCTGGTCGCCTTTAAACTTGATCCAAGCCACGTCTTACCATTGTTCGATGAACGGAGCACACCAGCTCCGATAGTTGCAGCGTAAACATAATCATTTGTCACTACGAGCGCTTGGATATACTTGACGGACATGCCGGAATCGATCTCCTTCCAAGTTACACCATTGTCGGGTGAGTGAAAGAGTCCACCGGCATTGGCACCAACATAGATATCCGTGCCACGAGCAGCGATCGCGCCCACTGCGAATCCGGACGGCAAACCATTGCTGATCGTGTTCCAACTCGTTCCATTGTTGGTGGTGATATAAGCTCCTCCATCTGTTCCAGCAAAAACATTGGAGCCACTCATCGCGAACGCACGAACGCCGTACGTACCGAGCGAAATATTTACTTTCGCCCACGTCTGACCTTTGTCGGTCGATTGATGAATACCATCATTCTTTGTTCCCGCATATAGGTACACACCCGATGACGCAAGGCACAAAATATCTCTCGACCATGGTCCCGGATAGATTAGCCCCCAACTGGCACCACGGTTACTGGAAACATATAATCCGACAGTCGCCGTAGCCGCTACAACAAAATCGCCATCAGCCAGAAGCGACTGAATCCCACCTGTATCGTACGGCCCACTCGTCGGTACCCACTGCGCCTCAGCTTGAGTAACAAGTCCACTAATCAGGAAAAACAGTACACACAAAAAAACTTTCATGCTCTAATTTTAGAATTTTAGCTAAGACAAATCTATTGACGGTAGAAGATTTTGCTTTGACCCATTCGAGACACTTGTGACCCCGACACAACTGTGCAATAAAGACAAGGCGTGTCGGGAAAGGGTTGCAGCAACGGGGGTGGTTTTCACTGGATACTTTGTGCCCTAATCCTGTCGTTTGTTTGAATAGATTTCGTAACTTCGCAGTGCTCTTAACTGTTATCCCTGTGTGTCGGCTCTTGAAAATAGAGTGAGACGCTTAAAACCTTGACAAATTTGCGTTTGCTTCGTGTGTGGTTACTTGTGTTCATTGCCGTTCTCGTTCTGCACGAGAGCGATTCGCGTGCGCAATGGTCGATCGCAGCGCCCGCGGTTCTTGGTGCGCAATCTCCGCAGGCAGGTGCGATCACTTATCGCAATGGACTTCTTTGGGCAGGCACGACTGCGCTTTGGCTTTCGGCGGATATCGGTACTACTTGGACAAAACGTAGTCCGACACTTTTTAACGGCGACGGAATTCGCGATGTTAATTTTTATGATGCGAACACCGGGCTCGTCGGCACGGAGAACGGTATCATTTACGAAACGAGAGATCAAGGTCGGACCTGGGTTGATATTCATCATGCACAATCGTGCTCCGGCGTTTGCTTTGTTGGTTCGACAAGCTATATCATGGTTGCCACCGGTGGTGGTGGTTCGATCGATTGTTCTTCCGATGGCGGGAATACGTGGTATGTATCGAAGCTCGATAATTTTGTCACAGGTGTAATTCCGATCATCGGTGGAAGTGCGGTCGCGCTAAGTGGTTCATCCGGTGGTGCGAGCATTTTTATCACCACCGATTATGGCGCAACGTGGGTTCGAAAGAACGGAAAGATAGACTTTGACACTTACTCGTTTGCGATCGACCCCTGCTCCACCGACCGAGTCTATGCTGTCAACGAAGAAGGCTCTACTATCTCGAACGGGCTTTCGGAGATCTACATCACAAACGACGGCGGACAAAGCTGGCAATCCAAGGCTTCGCAAAAACGAATTTATTATTCGGGGTCTATCTCGATCGCATCCAACGCGATCTATTGTCAGACGATCAACTCAGGGATTGTGCGCTCGACCGATTTTGGTGCTAATTGGTCGACGATCAACGGTCCATCGGCTCCGTATGACACGCGGCTCGTGTGTGCTGTCGATGATAATCTGATAATCGCGGCCGATCAAAACGGAAATATCTGGCGCACAAATAATAGCGGAGGCGACACGGTTCGAGGAAGTGTTCGCTTCACAAGACTGAGCGTTCTTCCGGCGGATCTTTTTTCCGGCGATACGCTTCTTCCGTGTGATCCACCTGTGACACGCGGAGTTCGCATCGAAGCGGTGTTTTGCAATAGTCCGAGCGTGCTAAGTCAGAAAATACTCGGTGCTGATTCGCTTGATTACAAACTTGTGCATGCTGCTCCGAAAACACTTACAGGTGTTGACTCGGTGATTATCGAATTTAATCCGCTCGATTCCGGTGCGCGTCATGGGCTCTTTGAAATGATGCTCGAAGATAGCACGATTATAGATATACCGCTTGGCGGATTTGGCAGAGGTGCTTCTCGCATTCTGCTCTCTGCAATTGGTGGTTCTACCGATACGATCGGCGGGACCGTATATGTACCGATACTGCTCAAAGGTGCGACGAGTGTTCCATCTGTTGAGTTTGTTGTGCATTATGATACGGTTCCGGTTGTTTATATCGGATCGTTTTCACGCACTGGAATCAGGCTTGATATTGCAAATGAATTCTGGCCCGGTAGATCGAAGTTGCATGCTGATCGTTCGGCAAATTCTACTGACACAATTATCGGTTATTCAATCTTCGCCGGATACCCTATCACCGGACCTTGCACATCCGTTGGTTTTGATTCGCTAAGCATTCAAGATTCACTCGCGCCTTGCGCTTTTATTCCGGGTGGAATTGCTAACGTGCAGATTTGTTTTCCTTTTGGTTGTGGCGTTGCGACGATTAGCGAGTTCATGCGTTATCACAAAGCGCCAACACTTTCTGCCTTTCCGAATCCTACGCCGGGCTTCGTGACACTTAGTTCGAATATTTCACTGGAAGGATCGATCATTCAAGTCGTCGATTGCCTCGGCACGATTCGCTTCTCGTCTGTGGCAATCCAAAAAGACGGTTCTACGCAACTCGATCTCTCAAGGTTACCGCAGGGACGATATTTTGTCCGAGTCATTTCCTCAGGAGCACCGCGTTCGATCTCGATCGTTAGGAATTAGTGTAAGAGTTTTTTGAAGAGTCGGAAGCGAATCTATTCGGGAAGAATAGTCTAGTGAGCACGCGTAGTGTGGTTTGCTTTTTCTTTAAACGAGTAACTGCCCCCACATGTTTCGGCGCGTGAATAACTTCCGCAGACATGAATCACAACTCGCCCGAAAACAATGATCTTTTTTAGAGCGTTATTCACTTCTCTGACGTATTTCAATCAGTCCATCCAAGACTCAAGGCTCCGACTTCCCTCTAATCACGAAGAGATCGATGTTCGAATTTTCTGTCACGAGATCGCCTGGCGTTGGATATTGCTCGATGACCGTGTTCGGTTCGCCCGTTGGGCTAGATTGAAAGCTAACGTTGCCGACAGATAGTTTTTGCGCATTGATCTTTTCGATCGCTTCTTTGAGTGTCATCTTTCGAAGATCAGGAACGGGCACTCGGCCGAGCGTCGGACCTTGCGAGATGACAAGATTCACTTTCGTCGCAGTTGAAATCTTGATTCCAGGTGCAGGAGTTTGGCTGTAGATCGTACCGTTCGCCGCAGAATCGCTATAGGCAAATGTTGTAGTGCCGATGCTCAGGTTCTCTTTGAGTAGCATCATCTTTGCATCACGAAGCGAGCGTGCATGAAGGTCCGGCACGACGACGAGTTCTTTACCACCCGAGATTATCAGGTACACCTTGCGTCCGGGCTTCGTCTCCTCGCCTGCTTCCGGAGTTTGACGAATAATCGTCCCCTCAGCTGCTTTTTCGTCGAAGCGAACCTCGTATTGCACCGGCTCGTAACCGGCGTCCGATAATTTTTGCACTGCGATTTTTTGACTCAGCCCGACAATATTCGGGACGATCGCCGATTTTCCGCTCTTGACGTAGAACGGCATAACGACGTCATTCATGACCAAAAATAGCGCGATTAATACACCCAATAACCCAAGCGGTATCCACAGCCGTCGCCGGAAATACCACGGCTTCGGCGGCGCCGGTAACCGAAGTTGGGGGTGCTCCTCAAGCAACTCGATGTGATGTGCTTGTTCTGCAGGAGGCGTTGACTCGATCGGATGATTCTGCTCTTCCAAATCCACTTTTGCTGATTCTGACAAGTTCGTGCAACATCCCGTACGAGTTACCGTACGAAATGTTATGAGTTTTCGAAACAAATATAGCCCTTTGTGAGGCTGGTGCCTTGGGTGTTCGGATTCGGTTGAAGCACTTGGACGATTAATTTTTCCATCCTCTGCGGGCGAACAGATGCTTTCCGAGATGGGTTTTGAGATATATGCCATCGAAAATGACGTATCTGATAGCGTTTTTGAGTGTTGCGGTCGTTTCCGGCGCGCTGCATTATTACGTCTATCGGAATTACAAGCGTGTGCTTTTGAGAGATTTTCCCGTTCGCGGACCAAAACTTCTGCGATGGGTACGCGTACTTTTTTTTGTGATGGAGATCCCGTTCGTGCTAATGTTCTTTCGCAAACAGATACCGGGCGATGTCTCGCTTGCGACTATTCTGATCCTCTTCCCTTTTACGATCTGGCAATTCCTGATGTTCGTCTGGGGAATGGTTTTGTTACCACAAACACTCTTCCGAATTTTGCGAAAAGGATTTAGAAAATTGCGAGGCGAGTCGGTTGTAAGCAAAGCGTCGCTCCGAAGCGAATCAAATCCGATGGAAATTAATCCCCTCCTGACTCCGAGCTATCAATCAAACGTGGAAAGATGATCGAAGAAACGCATTTAGAATCTGAGAAGCATCACGGCGAAAAACCATTCTTGCTTAGCCGAAGAGCCTTCGTCCATTCTGGAATACTCGCACTGAGTGGCGTTGCTATTTCCGGTTGTGTCGGTGGTATCGCTTCGCGTGGGGATATCGAGATCACGCATCGCATTATTCCTATACCGAATTTACCAAAATCTTTTCACGGATTTCGAATGACGCTCGCGAGCGATATTCATTCAAGTCCGTTCATGTCGCTTGAAGATATGAAGAAGATCGTGAAGATTATTAACGATCTGAAATCGGAGGTGATTCTATTGCCGGGTGATTTTGTGACTTCGCATCACAACGAGATCCCGCCATTCGTCGAGGCTATGTCCGAGTTATCGGCACCGCTCGGAATATATTCGTGCACAGGCAATCACGATTATTATTGTGGTGTCGATCTGGTGTGCAAGAGCACGGAAGATATCGGCTTTCGTATGTTGCGTAACGAGAACGCGCAGATCACGAAGAACGGCGAGCACTTGCACTTGATCGGGATTGATGATGATGATTCGGCCTCGGTGCGCGAGTATGTCGATGGAAAGCCGGCCGCACATATCGAGGCCGCGCTGAAAGGTGTGCCGAAAAATGCTGCATCAATCTTGCTTTGTCACAGACCGTATGAATTCGAGAGTTACGCCAAGACAGGAGTCGGACTTATGCTTTCCGGACATACGCACGGTGGACAGATCGTGTTCGGTCGGATCGGAGGTACAGTACTTGCAATGAGCTCGATCGCTTCGAAGTTTGTCGAGGGGCTCTACAATGCACCGGACGCGAATAATCATTCGAAGCTTTACGTCTCGCGCGGACTTGGCGTGGTCGGTCTCCCATTGCGAATTAACTGTCCACCCGAGATCACACAGATCACGCTCGTGCCTACGATCGTATAACTCAACATCAAACTTATTTTGCCAACAGAATCACATTCGACGGTTCAAGCCGACATGGCAGACGAAGTCGCATCGATGCCTACGGTTATCATCTACACAGATGGTGCATGCTCAGGCAACCCGGGCCCGGGCGGGTACGGAGTTGTGATGCTCGGTGGTGGTGGACAGCGTCTTGAACTTTCTCATGGCTACAAACACACGACGAACAACCGAATGGAGTTGCTCGGTGTGATCGCCGGGCTCGAAACGCTGAAGCGACCGTGCAACGTCAAGTTGTATAGCGATTCGAAATATGTCGTCGATGCAATTGAAAAGGGTTGGCTGAAATCATGGCAAGCGAAAGGTTGGAAGAAAGCAGATAAAAAACCTGTTCTGAACATTGATCTCTGGAAACGCCTGCTTCCGATGCTTGCAAAACATAAGGTCACTTTCATCTGGGTGAAAGGTCACGCCGCAAATATCGAGAACGAACGCTGCGACGTCCTCGCCGTCGAAGCGTCACAAGAGCCGAATCTAGAGGATGACGTTCGATAGTCGCCATGTTTCATTTAGTTCGAGAGGAGTAACGCTCCCTCTGATCGATACCCTTGCTCCCCTTCCGGATCAATCACGAGTTTGTGTGCATCGAGATCAACGTACTCGAATGCTCCGGTGCCGCATGCGAGTGCTACCGAGGCCGCGATGCCAACGTGCGATTCGAGCATACAGCCGATCATAAGTTTTCGGTTCGCCGCTTTTGCTAATTTAATGATCTCGAGTGTGCCTGCGATGCCGGACTTCATGATCTTAACGTTCACGCCATGAACCGCGGTCTCCGTGAAGAGTCTTACAGCATCTTGAGCATTCACACACGCTTCATCTGCTATGACTGGAATCGGACTTTGCCTCGCGACCTCGTCAAGCGCATTCAGATCTTCCTTCGGAACAGGCTGCTCGATCAACTCGATATGCAAACCGCGATTGAGGCCTGCCTCAATAAATCGCAGAGCCTCGGAAGCTGTAAATGCCTGATTGGCGTCGAGACGAAAGCGCACGCCGGTTAATTCATTTGAAATATTTATGAGCCTTTCGAGATCACCAACAACATCCTCCCCTCCGACCTTCATCTTGAATATGCGAAATCCTTCGCGCCACGCAAGACGTGCAATTTGAAGAGCGCTTGTCGTCTTTGTGATAGTCAAATCGGTTACCACACTCTGCAGAGCACCGCCAAAACAAATTGATAGATCGACTCCAGATTCGGATGCCAACAAATTGGCATGTATGATCTCGATGCCTGCACGAGCGGAGACCGCTTTCGGATATTTTTGCTCAAGTTCACCGAGTATTTTGCCAAGTTCGCCAACATCGCAGCCCAAGAGT
>JBDTCS010000079.1:0-5741 GCA_039923455.1 Kapaibacterium sp. (SeqCode)
GAAGTATCTGATTGATATTCATAGCTTCGAATTGCCGGAGCCGCTCCGTCAAGCGATTAAATTCGAAACCCAGATCTCCTATCTCGTCCGCTCCCCTGATAGGAATACGCGCATCAAGATGCCCAGCCTGCAGACCTTTCACCGTATCGGTGAGCTCTCGCAACGGTCTGATCGTATTGCGAGCGATTACGTAACTTCCTACCACACCGAGAATTACTGCGATTATAGTTACAAGCAATACCCCGAGCGTCGCCTTTTGAGCCCGCGTCACAACATTCGATTTGCCAACACGAAATGCCTGAATATATTGCTCGGAGAGTGAGAGACTTATATCTTTGAGTCGAGCGTATTGTGGAGCGAGACTCGAATCATACATCGAATGCGCTGACGTGCGAGACTGATTCGAGAGGCGCACGAACTGCAGAAGCTTTGATTGATACGCGTCCCACTCGATCTCCATTTTAAGCAAATAGCTTCCTACGGTTTGTCGAACTTCCGGTGCCGTGCCTGCCGAGGCGGCTTTTGCGCGTTGGAGTGCATCATAGAATTGCGGAGGCTCGTCGATCAGCACATCTTTACCAGCGGCGACTTGCTCTCCAGCGAGCATGTGCAATTGTGCCGCATCCATTCGAACGAGGCTCTCGTACATGCTGAGATTTGCGATCACACTCTCGGAATTTTGTTCCAGACCGGAGGAGGTGATGTCTGCAAGTCCGCGGAAGGATAGAATTGCGTATCCTCCAAGTGCGATGAGCAACAGGAGGATCAATAGAAAACCGGAAAATAGTTTTGCCCGAAGCGTAGTGAACATCTTACGCGTGCAACGGGATTAGAATCCCGAATCGTTTCAGACGTCGAAGAGTCGCTGTTGGGTGGAACGTCTTATTCGGCGGCGACAACTTCTGTTTCAAGAATTGTCGAGAGTGCATTCGAATAAATATCATAAAGATCGGCAACACTCGTTTGTACATGATTACCGAGCACCAATTCGTTGCCGCCCACTCGTCCGATTAGTGTAACTCTTAGTCCGAAGGATTTTACAGTCACGGTGATACGCTCACGCACTGATGGTAGAGCGCTAAGCACGACGCGCGTTTGCTTTTCGGCGAACAAATAAGAATCCAATCGTCCCTCACCAGTCGGTTCGATTCTAGCTCCATGGTGCGAACCACTTCCCTGATCAAAGCAACATTCAGCGAGTGCCACCGCAAGCCCACCCTCGGATGTGTCATGCGCCGATTGCAACAATTGTTTGTCTGCTAACTCGACTAAACACGCGATGAGCTTTTTCTCTTGCTCGATATCGATGATCGGAGGAGTACCCGTGATCTTGCCCGTCCGCAACCGGAGATATTCGCTACCGCCAATTCCATCAAACGGCTCAGACTCTTGCGCCGATTCAAGGAGTAGGATGTCGTCGCCAACGTGCTTAAAGCTGCTCGATACAACTTTCGTGATATCCTCGATCAAGCCGACCATTCCGATCGTCGGTGTCGGATAAATCGCCTCGTTCGGATTTTCGTTGTAGAAGCTGACATTTCCACCGGTGACAGGCGTCCCAAGCGCTCGGCACGCCTCGCCCATACCTCGAACAGCTTCTGCGAACTGATAGAATATTTCGGGATCGTATGGGTTACCAAAGTTCAAGCAATTCGTGACACCGATCGGTGTCGCGCCGGTGCAAGCGATGTTGCGTGCGGATTCGGCGACCGCGATCATTGCACCGAAATACGGATCGAGATATACGTAGCGAGAATTGCAATCGGTTTTTACTGCGAGACCTTTCGTGGTACCCTTCACACGAATCACTGCAGCGTCCGAGCCTTCCAAAAATAGCGAGTTGGTGCGCACCATCGAATCATACTGCTGATAGACCCAACGCTTCGAAGCGATATTAGGTGAAGCAAGCAGATCCTTCAAGATCGCTACCGGATTTTTCACGTCGGGAAGCGCAGATACTTCGTATGTGCGTGTTGCAGCTAAATACTTTGGCTCCGATTTCTCACGTGTATAGACCGGCGTTTGATCCCCACCAAGTGCAAGCGCACGAGCCGGGATATCCGCGACGAGCACGCCCTGATAATTGATCTGGACACGGCCACTCTTTGTGACTTCACCAATGATCTCTGCCTGTAAGTCCCACTTTTCAAAAATCGCTCGAATCCCCGTAACATCTTCGGGCTTTAAAACAACGAGCATTCGCTCCTGAGATTCAGATAGCATGATCTCGTAGGCGGACATCGTTGTCTCTCTAAGCGGCACGCGGTCGAGCTCGATCTTCATGCCTGTCCCAGATTTCGCACTCATCTCTGCAGTGCAACACGAGATGCCGGCCGCACCCATATCCTGCATCCCGACAACAAGGCCGGCGCCGATCGCTTCAAGTGATGCTTCGAGTAAAAGTTTTTCCGTAAAGGGATCACCAACTTGCACTGTTGGTCGAAGTGATTCTGCTGCCTCCGTGAAGACGGCACTCGCGAGTAAACTCGCCCCGTGTATTCCATCTCGACCGGTTCGGGAGCCGACGATCATAACCGTGTTACCAATTCCATCTGCGACAGCGCTTGCTGTTTTACCGATCTCGACGATTCCAACCGCCATCGCATTCACGAGCGGATTACCTTGGTAGCAATCATCGAAATACACTTCGCCGGCGACAGTAGGAACTCCGAATGAATTGCCATAATCGGCGATACCATGCACGACACCACGAACCAAAAATTTAGTGCGGGCAGAATCAAGTGAGCCAAAACGAAGCGAGTTCAACGCCGCAATCGGACGAGCACCCATCGTGAAGATATCTCGCAAAATTCCACCTACGCCCGTAGCGGCACCTTGATAGGGTTCGATGGCGGATGGGTGATTATGTGATTCAATCTTGAAGGCGACAGCGAGTCCATCACCAATATCGACAAGCCCGGCATTTTCTTCACCGGCATCAACGAGTAGCCTACCCCCAGATCGAGGAAGCGTCTTTAAGGTCGAAATGGAATTCTTGTACGAGCAATGCTCGCTCCACATCACTGAAAAAATACCAAGTTCGGTGTAGGTTGGCGTACGACCTTCGAGTATGGTTACGATCTTTTCAAACTCCTCGGCGATGAGTCCGAGTTGGAGAGCAATTTCGCGGGCGGAAACTAGGTCAGTAATAATATCAGGCATGCAAACGGTGTTGGTAAGGCGAATAAAATATCGTTCTCACCTGTGCCACTTCAGTCCCAAGGAATCACTCGAACTCCAAAGTACGTCAGCGTTTGGTAGAGAACAAAGCACATCGTCACTACAAAAATAACACAATTAATCCAAAGATTGAGCCTGTTTGTTTTTACGATCGGCATAACACCCATATATCCGCGCCAATTGCAACCATGACAACGATATGGACGGATGATGGGAAAGAATATACCGGTGAGCGTTTCTCCCAAATTTTTTCGATGCGAGGTATGTAGCGCATCCCCGGCGTGACACGTTGGGCAAATTCTTGAATCCATGCGTTGTGTGAGGCTCCCCGAGAAGGGTCGAGTTGTCTCTTCCATTTAGGTACTTGGGAAATAGCTACACTCAAAATCGGCGACCATTTGTGCGAGGCGAATCCCCGAATACACGCCCGATGCGTCGACTAATTAAGCTAAAATAACTATTTTTTATTCAAATAGCAAACAATTTCTTCATTTTAGCATCATTCCGCTGTTCCTGGACAGCTGTTAGTCCGGGCAAGACTCCTGTTCGCAAATCGGAAAGCAATCGATTTCGCACCTCGGCCGTAAATTCATTTCCCACAAACGAGGTCGAGATATTGCCTGAAACGAATGTCTCGTTCCGCATAACGAATTGCGCAAATGGCACCGTTGTAGATACACCAACAATTCGCGATTCCCCGAGTGCACGATCCATGCGTTTTATCGCTGAAGCCCTGTCGATATCCCAGACAACGAGCTTTGATAGCAGCGAATCATAGAATCCCGAGACGGTCAGTCCGACAAATAGCGAGCTGTCGTTGCGAACGAATGCACCGCCCGGATGCCGGAGGTGCGTGATAGTCCCGAGGCTCGGCAGAAAGTCATTCCAAACATCTTCGGCCTGAATGCGTACCTCGATCGAGTGTCCCCGAAACGTGATATCATCTTGCTTGTAGCGAAGCTTCTCCCCTTCGGCGATCAGAAATTGCTCGCGGACGAGATCAACTCCAGTGACAAATTCCGTTACAGGATGCTCTACTTGAAGCCGTGTATTAACCTCCAAAAAATAAAACTTTCCTGCTTCGTCGAGCAAGAACTCGACAGTGCCTGCTCCCTCATATTTGGCTTCACGAATGAGCGTCTTGGCAGCTTCACCCATTTCTGCTCGAAGCGTTGCGCTAACAGCGTGCGAAGGAGATTCCTCAAGCAGCTTTTGATGCCTGCGCTGAATAGAACACTCCCGCTCACCAAGGTGGATCACATTTCCGTGCGCGTCAGCCAGAATTTGAAATTCGATGTGTCTCGGATTCTTGAGATACTTCTCGATGTACACGCGGTCATCCCCGAACGCATTTAGAGCTTCACCTTTTGCTCGCTGCAAACTCTCAGCAAGATCTGCCTCGGATTCCACGACACGCATTCCTTTTCCACCTCCTCCGGCGGCAGCTTTGAGTAAGACTGGGTAACCAACTTTCTTCGCAACCTTGATAGCATCTGCGGCACTCTGAAGTGCTTCGACGGTGCCGTCAGGGGTTGGAATTCCGAGCTTGCGAGCAAGCGTTCGGGCTTTGGTTTTGTCGCCGAGCATTTCTATTGCCTCGGCGGAAGGGCCGATGAATCGAATTCCCTGCTCCTTGAGTCGTCGCGCAAATTCGGGATTCTCCGAGAGGAATCCATATCCGGGATGAATGGCATCCGATTTAGATTGCTGCGCGATCCAAAGCACCTGATCTTGATCGAGGTAGGACTCTTTCGGATAATTGCCCTTTAGCCCGAAAACAGAATCAGCTTCGCGAACGTAGAGTGCACTCGCATCATGGGGCGAATAAATAGCAGTCGTATGATAGCCATTTTCTTTGCCACTGCGTATTACTCGACGAGCTATCTCGCCGCGGTTCGCGATTAGTATGTTCTTCAATCCCATCTGTAAGTGATATTGCTTGAATGACTTACGCTATTTCATCTCAACGATCGTGACTCCCGAGCCACCCTCTTCAGCTTTGCCGTACCGATAACTCGATACAAGATAGTGCCCTTTCAAATGTTCATTGATCCGACGACCAAGCGCACCTGTGCCGGTGCCGTGAATGATCTCGACATGCGCGAGCGAGTGAGCATTAGCCTCGCTCAAGAATTTCTCTACAACCGGTATCGCCTCATCACCGTACTGTCCACGTATATCGATTACTGTGTTCGGTGACTCGGAGAGAAATTGTGTCGCAGTGGAGACGGTCCGCTTGTGCTCCTTTTTCGATTTTCCTGTCTCTGCGGCTGCGACTAACTCAAGTTGCGCGAGCTTGGCTTTCATTCGAAGTGTACCAAAGAGCACTTCTGCATTAGTGCCATCAATCGAGATGACGTCACCAGTTTGTCCAGGGTTCGTCTTGAGTTGGACTTTCGCGCCTACAGTGATCTGACCTGCGATCGCTAACTTGGATCGCGAAGTGAGCTCACTCTCGCTCCGTTTCAGATCTTCGAGCAGCTTCTTTCGATCGGCTTCCTGTGCACCACGCAGATGTGTGAGGCTGCTCGAAGCACCGCCACTCTTGATGCCTCCTTCTT
>JBDTCS010000080.1:0-82239 GCA_039923455.1 Kapaibacterium sp. (SeqCode)
CTTCGATGCAGTTGGACTTGACACCGTCTGACCGTTGATCGTCACTGCGGTAATCGCCGAAGGGACGATTGCAGAGTAGTTTCCTGTGCCAGACACGGTAAGAGACTGTGAACCCGAAGTGTACACAAGCGTAACTGTGCCGAGGTTTTGAACGGTAGTGTTTTCCACCGTCCACGTTTGAGTTTTCGAGGTTGCGCCAAGATTGGAATTCCAGAAAAAAAGAACCAGAATGCAGAGAGTTGTGAGTGATTTCATAAGTGTTAGTTATTTGTTGTAAGGCTCAGTACAAAGCTACCGGATTCACATTTTTATATCAAGGACAAACACGCAGATGAAATTAAACGTGAGAATCGCCAATCGGGCATACTTTGGCACTACGGCATTCAGCAATAGAGTCGGTTTTTAGAGATTTTGAAGTAGATTGCAATATGTTAGCCACTTCTAGGGCTCTCATTACTCCAAGGGAGTTAAACGCCCTGCAAAGATTCTTATTGCTTGTTTGTACCAGAGGTGTTTTTTAACCTTTCCAATTCGGTTCATTAATGATAACAGAGATTGTTTACCTTCGAGGCCGTATGTACGGTGAGGGCTTCGCTAGCAACAGTTATCTGGTCGAGCGCAATCAATTAACCGAGAAGCTCTTCAACATGCTCTTCATGTTGAAGCTCACGAAGGCGAATGCCTCACAATATCGGATAGCTTCGCTCGAAAACTCACGGGCGATCTTTATAGCACCGGTATTACGGCTTTTCGGACTTTGAGGATTCGCGGCGCCTTCTTTCCAACCTGATCTCCCGATCTACGGCTATTGAGGCATCACCAGAAAATCAAATCCCTGCTCGCTCGGATCGCTACCGATCTCGTGACCGAAGCTTTCTTGAATTACTCTAATGCCGTCAGGTGCGTAGAACTTCCTTTCATCGATGCAAGAATTTGCGACTAGACCTACCGTGACCCTCAACGTCGGTCTGAATTGAGTCAGCCATCGCCGCACCGGTTATGAATTATACTAATCGCTCTGCCTATGTTTCGAATAGAACCCTTTTGTTAACTACGGGAATGGGGTAAAGATTGGAAAGAAAAAGCCTGTATCATTCAAAAATTTGCCAACTGAAAATACATCGCAGGGCAAAGAATCAAATGTCCATAATTGTTTTTCCTGCACTGAGGCAACGCCCACGCGGACAGAATCTCTATTTGCGTCTCGAATTTCTGAATAACTTCGCGCTGCATTCCAGCCGAACTGCTGACGCGTAATGGTTATCTGCGCAGAGACACGCTGTGAAAGTATTGATCCGAATGACTGGATTAGTAGAAAAAATGTAAATCGAATCAAATTCGAATGCTGAGAGGAAGTTGTTTTCATGATGAGCGCCAAAGAAGCGGGCATGGTAAAATGTAAATGCGTAAGACTTACCTTAGAAAATATTGATTCAAGTGCGTCGTTGTCGCCGATTGATAGAGTACATAGATCCCTGGAGTATCCAACGGAGAAGCGATAGCTTGCAAGCCTCCGCCTTCGAATTGCTCCGGTACTTTCCATTCACCAAGCAATCGCTTTGTAGACAAACTATAGGCCTGGGCGACGTAGATCGGCTGGTCGTTGAGTGTATGCCCGTTTCTTCTAATTGCCCAAAGTACCCGAAGTGTGTCCGACGAGGTTCCAATCGCAAAGATTCTGGCTCCCATTCCATTCCAGCAGCTATCGACAGCAGCAATTGTCGGCAATGAGGTAGGCAATGGGCGGACCGCCAGCATGTCACCATTAAAATAAGACTTTAGCGGAAACTCATCTCCTTTCGATGACAGGATTTTAGGCACCAATTGCTGGCCCATCAGATATCGATCACCCCAGCGTGCACCGACAGGGTGGACGAGCGCATAGCCAATTCCGTAGCCACGATGTACCGAATCCAACTTTCCAAGAAAACTCTTGAAAGCACCCGTCTTCAGATCAAAAACCGCAAAGAGTGGTGTCCGCTCATAAAAAGATGGGTTGAGAGGATTGTGCCCTCGGACGGTGTCACTCGACGAAAATCCAAAAGTTGGATAGCCCTTCGAAACCTCCAACACTACCTCGGAGTCGCAGCCCATCTTAATATCTACGATCGCAAATCCGAGTACGGAGTCAGGTACGGCCTCGATGCGAGTAACTCGCTTCACCTCATAGGTTGTTGGATCGAATGTAACGACAGCCCGCGCGTTGCGGTAGGTCATCCGGCGTTCTGGAGGCGTACCGTTCGCATTCGGCGGCGTGTGTGTCAACGACTTCTTATAAAAGAATTCAGGCAGAGAGGCAGTCGATACAACTTTGTTCGCTTGGTGAAACGTTTGCGTCTCAAACAACATGGCATTTGAGAGACCCATTTTTTCCAACGCATTAAATAGTGAGTCACTGACCTCGGTGCTAAAGGTTTTCCGAAGCGAATACTCGGGTTTGTATGTATGTTGATAAGCACCACTCGCGAGATCAAACTGCCACGGTGATAAGGTCAAAGCATCTTCAAGTTCGACCAGTTCGTATTTTTCATCCACGGAAAAGGTAGTAACCTTGCTCAAAGCGTGCGAAGAATCTTCGCGAAGGGTCAGTGAGCGCGAAAGGATAGGCGTCTTCCACTCCGATCGTACATTCTCAATCTCGGGATTATCAGCCACTGCGCCTTCTGTGCTGATCGTCATCGAGGCTTCGTCTCGCGTCGTGGCTTCTCCCCAATCCACAAGCGAAGCCCTTGCGAGCGAGTCATCGACTGTAACACCGTAGAGTGTCATTGCGTGGATCAAGCTTCCGTCACGTTTCCACACCGTCACCACCGGAGGGGACGCAGGAAAGTTAATCTCCTTTGCAAGATCGCCCGCGGTATCAATCACTACTGGAAATTTGAATCCTCGACCGGAGAGATAATGTTCTACCGCAAGGAGTCTGGGGTAATTTATTACACCTAAAACACTCCCCGCAAAGCCGATACTTCGAAGATGCTCAACATACGGGCCAATAAACCCTTCGCAACGTGGACAGAGCATCGGAGAGACCAAAATGACAACGACCGTATCACTCGGTGCGTGCATGTGTGTGAGCAATCGTTGCACGACATGTGATGTACCCCGAAAACGCAATTGATAGAACGATTGCGATCGGGCTGGACCAGCGACAGCAATCAGCACAAGTATTGTGAGGCTAAGTCTTAATAAACAAGAAGTCTTGTATCCCATTTCTGAGTTCGAAGCAAATCGTATATTCTTAAGAGAAGAAGCAGGGCGCGGGAATGTCAAATCCCTGCTCGCTCGGATCGCTACCGATCGCGTGACTGAAGCTGTCTTGAATTACTGTAACGCTGTCGGGTGCGTAGCCCTTCCTTTCATCGATGGAAGAATTTGCGACTAGACCTACCGTGACCCTCAACGTCGGTCTGAATTGAGTCAGCCATCGCCGCACCGGTTATGAATTATACTAATCGCTCTGCCAATGTTTCGAATAAAACCCTTTTGTTAACTACGGGAATGGGGTAAAGATTGGAAAGAAAAAGCCTGTATCATTAAAAGATAGATTGTATTGGTCTGAACAAATATTATTGCCCAAATCATCATATTGGGACACGCTTATTTGAAGATTGTTGAAGGTATCATCACCCTCATTGCCATCTTCATCTATCGTGAAACTGAATTGCGCGCATTTTATAGCCATAACGGTTCTTGCTTTAACGGATGTAGAAAATTATGTTACGGAATAAAGTGTTGCGATCACGAGAACTCTTAAATCTTTCATATCGGTATCCTTGAATCTAAACATTGAAAATTACTTATTGAAGTACAACGACTTTGATGTCCGCAGAATAATCATCAGAGAATACTCGCAACAAATATGCGCCTGCTGGTAATTGCGATACCGGTAGGTCAATGTGATTCAAACCCTTTGCCAAGGTTCTTTTATTTGAATACACTACTGATCCATTCAATGTACAGAGCGACATTTCGACATTCAATGCGTTGTTTGCTTCCAAAGTAGTTGATAACGTTCTTCTCGCTGGGTTTGTCGTAGCTGCAAGTGAGAAAGGATATGAAATTGTGGTGCGAACCGACGACCCTATTAATGGCAAAACAGGCTTAGGTATTCTATGATAGTACCCGTATGTTGCTGCCGTTGTTGCTCCTTGTAAGTTCATCACTTCGCCAGTTGTGGATAAGGACGCGCCGGATTTCAAGTTACTCACCATTACGACGTCGATATAAGCCGAGGCACCTGAATCAAGGGGCAAAACGAGCTTTCGAAATGATGGGGAATTTCCAGTAGTTGCATAGTACAAGTGATGTGTTGTTTTACTTGTCCAGCAACGAATAGTATCTAAATGTGCTAGGATGAATCCCGTTGTGGCTGCATGTAAATTGATTATATACAGGACGCTCGATGATTGATTAAAGTAGTTTGTGTCTGGGACAATAGGCTTGTTGTCTCTTGACGAATAGGTTGCAAGCAATGAAGTCGCGACCGAATGGAGAAAAAGTGTATCTTTACCATCTAAGACTGCCGTAATTTGCGCTTTGTTATCAAAGAAAGCAAATCGGTAAAAACTGAGTGTATCCGAATGGCTGGAAGTTGTAAAAGTATTTGACCTATAAAAGCCCGTGCCAACAGATCCTCTCGCTGAATCCTGAAAGCCAACGAAGCTATATCCGCCAGTTTTCCTAAGTGCTATTCCCCCGAGTTCATACTTGAATATGGTAGAATCATTCAGCACTGACGTTGTCATTCGATACTGAACAGTATCGGAAGCAACCTTCTTTCCGGCTAAGTAGCCAATCGCGGATTGACCGAATGCTACAGGACTTGTAGCAAACAGAAGAAATAGCACAGGAAATACCTTAAATTTCGTTCTCATATCACAACTGAAATATGCTACTGAATTCACCTGTCCAACGAATGGTCAACGGTCGCATTAAGTAGATAGTCCCCCCTCATAAGTATTAGTTGTTTTTTTGTAAATCTGAGTACAAAGCTACGGCATTCGCATCTTTTTATCAAGGACAAACACGCAGATGAAATTAAACGTGAGAATCGCCAATCCGTTATACTTTGGCACCAGAGCATCCATCTAAAAGAGACGATTAGTATAGATTTTGAAGTAGATTGCAATATGTTAGCTGCTTCTAGGGCTCTCATTACTCCAAAGGAGTTAAACGCCCTGCAAAGATTCTTATTGTATGTTTGTACCAGAGGCGTTTTTAACCTTTCCCATCCGATACATTCATGATTACAGAGTTTGCTTACCTTCGAGACCTTGCGAGAACCATCCGCACGCACTTTCCGACTCGTAGCCAAATTGTAAGATTTGATTCAATGGAGGATGTTCACGCTACGATGTTTTCGGGATTACTTGATGACTCGCTGGCTGATGAAAGCTCACTTCGAGCCCGTATGTCCGGTGAGGGCTACGCAAGCAACAGTTATCTGGTCGAGCGCAATCAACTAAAAGAGAAGCTCTTCAACATGCTCTTCATGTTGAAACTCACGAAGGCGAATGCCTCGCAATATCGGATAGCTTCGCTCGAAAACTCACGAGCGATCTTTATAGCACAGGCATTAAGGCTTTTCGGACTTCGAGGATTCGCAACCCGCACAATTCGCAAGGGGTTAGCGGATGCCACCAAGTTCGAGTTTACTGCGCATCGGCTTCTCTTTTTGCAATTGTTGCGGGAAGAAGCTTCGGAAGCTGGGAACAAGCAAGTACTAACTGGACTTCACAGAACGACTGCCAAGGTACTCGAACTGCTCGGAGCCGAATTTGAAGCGGCGCAGCTTTCCGAAGAAATCACTACATTGCTTGTGGTCACCGGTTCAAGGAATCAAGCAATTGTTACAAAGTCGAAGGGCACAGTAGAGGGACTTAAGATGTTATTTGAACACCACGAGACTTTTAATATTGGCCTCAAGTATTTCACACTGTCAGCGCTTTCCTTAGAAGTCCAAGGTCGCTACACCGAAGCAATCAAAATGTGTGATTCGGCATCGCGGTTTCTTCGCGATCACCCACAATTCGACAGCCCTTCTTTTTATGCGAGCCTTGCATTCAGGAAACTTGATTGTGCCTTGCATGCAAGAAAATACGACGATGCGCTGGAGGCGGCAGCAGAGTGCAAGCGGCTCTACGCGCCCGGAAATCAAATTTGGTTTGTATTCATGGAAGCTCTGTATTTTCTACAAATGCAGAGGTGCGAATTTGAATTGGCAAAGGCAACGCTGCTCGAAGTTACTCTACATAAGCGATTTGGCATACTAACAGAGCATCGAACGCAGCGCTGGGCACTATATGGCTTTTATCTTGAGTATGCTCAAGGGAAATATACCGATCGAGAGCTCGCGAAGCAACGGCTCGCAACACTGCGGCGCATGATTTATTCCACCCCCGATTATGGAAGGGATAAGGCGGGCTTCAATCTCGCAATCGTTATTTTGGATTTTCTGATACTGCTTGAAACGAGGCAGTATGGAGAACTCTCGGAAGATCTCGAAGCGCTCCAAAAATATCGGCAGCGTCATCTACAAGATGATCCCGAGGCCAGTCGCTATGTGCTACTATTGATCGAGATCGCACGCAACGTAGATTCGCTCACAGCGATAAAACTTGCCGGACGAGCCTTCACTAAATCAGGAAAACGCCGCACGCCTCCATTGCTACTACATGCAAGTGAGCGGCTCGAAATTCTTCCGTACGATTGGATGGCCGCGAAGATACTGAAGCAAATTCAAGAAGATCTTGCCGATCAGCCGACGAGGAAAAACGAGGTGAAGCCAAGCGTAAAACGTAAACGCTGAGCTACTATAAACGATGCTTAATTCAGCAGCACAAATTGTTTGCCGGCTAATTGCCGAACTACGTTTTTAAATTCAAGTGTCAGTAGTTGGACCAAGATGTCCTGGACTTCGATTTCTGCACGTTCGGCGAGTGCATCAATATGCAAAGGCCCACCGGCTGATTCGAGTACATCGACAATCTTGTTTTCAAAAAGCGTAAGGTCCGTGGGTCGGGGAGCACTCTTCGCGCGAGTGTTTGCACTTGCGGCGCTCCAGCCAAGCTCGACGAGCACGTCTTCACCCGAAAGAATAAGTTTTGCTCTGCTCTCACGAATGAGCTGATTCGGGCCTTTGCTCATTTGCCGATAAATATCACCTGGCAATGCGAAGACCTCTCGATTCTGATCGAGCGCAAGCGTCGCAGTTATCATGCTTCCACCACTCACATCGCTCTCTATCACAACGATACCTTTCGCCAATCCACTCACGATTCTATTGCGCCATGGAAAGTTGCGAGCATCCGGAGGTGTGCCGAACGGAAGTTCACTCACCAGCAATCCTCGCCCGGATCGCACCAGCGTTTCAGCGAGATCTTTATTCGTAGCCGGGTAAATTATGTCAAGCCCGGAACCGAGCACGCAGATCGTTTTGCCGCCCGACTCATACGCTGCCGTATGCGCAGCAGTATCTACACCGCGAGCAAAACCACTCGTAACGACAACGGAATGTTCTGCGAAGTGCTCACAAATTTCTTTCGTCGCGCGCTTACCATAGTCGGTAACGCGACGAGAGCCGATCACCGCAACATTTTTCTTCTCCTGCAGAAGCTCAACATTTCCATGTGTGAAGAGGAGCGCCGGTGGATCAAAGATCGTCTTTAGTGACGCCGGATAGTCGTCATCAAAATAGGTTATGATCTGCTTTTCTTCGGTTAGCTTAGCGATCTGCCCTTGAGGTATGAAATTCTTTTCTTTACGCCCTTCGATTAGTGCGTCTACTGTCTGCTTGCCCATATTCGGCACCTTGCGAAGTTGCGAGGAGTTTGCGCTGAGCGCGGCCTCGGCACTACCGAAGTATTCGCGCAACGCAATAAGCCGCTTGGCTCCAATGCCGGAAATAAAATAGAGTGTTAGGTATGCTTCGAGTTCTGAAGTGAGCATCTTTTTCGAAGAGTGCTTCGGATGATGGTTGATTGTGAAAAATTATTTGCCTTGAAATTTGGCAGCTCGCTTTTCGAGAAATGCGGTCGTCCCTTCATGAAAATCTTCGGTCATCGTGAGTTGCCCAAAGTTCTCGGCCTCGCGCTCAAGTCCTTCTTCGATCGTCTCATCGATTCCCTCGACGATGCACTGCAAGGCCGCACTAACCGCAAGCGGTGCTTTACTCGCGATAGAGGTTGCCATTTGATGTGCCGTTGGCATTAGTTCAGCTAACGACACAACGCGCGAAACAATCTCGTGCTCTTCGGCTTCTTTCGCGTTCATCATGCGACCGGTGAGGATGAGATCGGTTGCGTAGGTGCGCCCGATCACGCGTGTCAATCGCTGCGTCCCACCATAACCAGGGATGATACCCAAATTCACTTCAGGTTGTCCAAACTTTGCATTCTCGGAGCAAATCCGAATATGGCAAGCAAGTGCAAGTTCACATCCTCCGCCCAATGCGAATCCATTGATCGCAGCGATAAAGGGCTTTGAAGAACTTTCAATCAAGCTAAACACAGCTTGTCCATTCTGCGCAAACTCTCTACCATCTTCCGCATCATTCAAAGCGGAAAGTTCTTTGATATCCGCACCGGCAACAAACGCCTTCTCGCCGGAACCGGTAACGATCACGACTCGCACATCCTCACGCTCGCGAAGATCGGTCACGAGATGTCGAAGGTCTTCCAGCACTTGATTGCTAAGTGCGTTCAGTTTGTCCGGACGATTGATCGTAACGGTTGCGACAAAGTTGTCAACGGTGACAACCAAGGTTGTGTATGTGACTTCGGCAGGAGTTTGCATAGAATAAAATTATGATTTCGCGAGTTTCTCTTCGAGTTGCTTCACACGTTCAATCAGTTCTGGTAGCGAGCGCATCGCGCCTTCCATCTTGAGCGCCTCACGATGATTTCTTGCCGGGCTTCCGAGATAGGTACCCGACTTCACGAGCGATTTTGAAATTCCGGATTGTGCACCGATGATAACTCCATCGGTTGTTTCGATATGCCCAACCACACCAACTTGCCCGGCGAGAATATTCTGTCTGCCGATCTTTGCCGAACCGGCAATCCCTGTTTGCGCAGCGATGACAGTGTTCATGCCGATCTCGACATTGTGCGCGATCTGAATAAGGTTATCGAGCTTCGCACCCTTTTTGATGCGCGTCTCAGAGACGGTTGCACGATCGATTGCACAGTTCGCGCCGATCTCGACATCATCCTCGATTACAACATTTCCCACTTGCGGAATTTTACGATAGGCACCATCTGCCATCGGCACATAGCCAAATCCGTCAAAGCCAAGCACAGTACCCGGACCGATCACCACGCGATTGCCGATTTCGACGCTATCATATACGACAGCGTTTGGATGAATCGCGGAGTCCTCTCCGATCTTGGAATCTTGACCGATGTAAACGCCAGAGTGCACTTCGGTTCGCGCACCAATGCTAACGCGTTCACCGATCGAAACGAACGGACCGATTCGCGCACTCGTATCGACATTCGCGCTTGCATGCACGGAAGCCAATTGGTGAATGCCTTCGGGAAGCATGTTCTTTCGCGGCTGAAAAAGATCGAGTGCAATTGCGAATGCGGCGTAAGGGTTCTGAACACGAATGAGTGCCGGCTTCGCGCCGCTCTTCGCAGTCGAAGCAGCGAGCGTTTCGCTCACGATCACAGCAGTTGCACGTGTCGTTTCGAGGAAGCGCTCATAGTGTAGATTGCCGATGAAGCTAACCGATCCGGCCCGACCATCTTCGATTGCGGTGGCGCTCGTGATCTCTTCATTACCGGTAGAGAACTCGACCATGGTTGCATCGAGTAGTTTTGCAAGATCTTTAATGTTCATTCTTATTCGCTCAGCAATTCGATTCGAGGTCAGTACGCGTTAATCCGATTCGATCTCATCTCTGACGTGATCTCACTTGATCGGATGCGGCGGCACACCGGGTTGCACTGCACCACCATTCGTGGGCGGCTGTTGCGGTGTTGTTTGTCCAGGCTGCATTGTATCCTGACCGGGCTGTTGGTGCACTTGCGGTTTCGGCGTTGCCTTCGGTTCGTTCAAGAGTGGCTGTGACAAAATATCCGTTTCGATATTAAGTTTGTGTGCTACCAGCGCTGTCAGGTCATACTTCGTATTGGTATAAAGTATGCCGACTTCTTTGGCGCTTCTATCAAGCACATAATCATATCCGAGTTCCTTGGCGGCTTCATCGATGGCCTTCAATAATTTTTCATACGCCGGTTTCATTAGCGTGTTCTGCTGCGAGAAGACTTCACCATTCGGACCAAATTTCTCCTGACGAAAATCATCGAGTTTCTTTCTTAAGCTTTGAAGATCAACTTCTGCTGCAGTCCGCTCTGCATCGGTCATGATCAGCTTACGCCGTTCGAGCTCAGCTGTCTTGCGTGCTATCTCGGTTTGCATCTCGTCGGCATCATGCGTCCAGCCACTCACAAGTTGCGAGAGGCGCGTTTCGGCATCGACAACCTCGGGCATACGTTTGAGTATCTTCGAGGCATCAATATATGCGATCTTGGTTTGTGCCTTCGCGAGACCAGAGCAACCAACGATCAAGAGCAGCGCGTAAAATAATGTCCGACGAGTTTTCAGCATAGATGCCTTACAAACAGATAAACGTGACAAACCGGTACGTCCGGATCGATCGATCACCAAGCGATTTCACCCATTCAAACGTCGAAAGCGCGTTCGTGTTTCTATACAACGAACGCGCTTTCTAAAAATGCCCGGAAATACGCAGAATTACTTTCCGCTCTTGCCTGACTTAAGATACTCGATCATCTTCTGTGTGAGATCGACAGCACCATCTGCATTCAAAACCGCATTCTTGTCGACGATCAGAACAAACTTGTCCCTCTTTGCGAAGAGAGCAATCGCTTCTTTTGTGCGGTCGAAGATCGGCTGAAGAATGATCTGCTGCTGATGTGCAAGCTCGCCATCCTGACCGAACTTTGCATCGCGGTACTTCAGGAGCGCATCATTCAAGCTTGTAAGCTCTGCATTTGCCTTCTCCTTGCTCTCCGGATTCATCGTATCCAAGATCTTTTTGTAGCCATCAGCTTTGTTCTGCAATGCTGTCTGCATGAGAACAAGTGAATCTTGCCACATTTTCTGAAGCGCCTGAACCTTCGCGTTAGCGGCCTGTGTCTCAGGAAGTGCCTCGAGTACCTGACGGGAATCAATGACGCCGATCTTCTGCGCGTTTGCGTTTGCAGCAAATGTGACGAATAATGCAAGCCCAAGGACTGTGCGGGCGGCAAGTTGTTTGATGTTCGACATTAGAACTACTTTTCTCCTATGGTTAATACAAATCTTTATTACGGGCTTGGTAAAAGAGTCGAGCCCGTGAAAAAATTCCATTATTTGTGATGAATTCCTTTGACTTCTCCCAGACAAATTGTCTTGAAAACGTCCAAAATTAGAAGCCTCGACCGAACTGGAAGTGGGTATGCCACCCGCTAGGTGGGCCAAAAGCGCGCACATTGTCGAATCCATAGCCAAAATCGAGGCCAATCATGCCAACAGCGGGCACCTGAATTCTTCCGCCCACGCCAAGTGCTCGTTTCAAATTGAAAGGGTCGGAGTGCGAAAAATCGCTCCAAACGTTACCTGCTTCAGCGAAAGCGAGCATGTAAACCGGAATCGGCTCGAGTGATATGATAAAGCGAAGTTCGGCAGCGTAACGCATATACGCGAGTCCGCCAAGTGCGATCGCCGAAGTATTTTGTCGGTCGATACCGATACCAGCATCGTCATATCCTCGCAACGGGATCGTGTAAAATCCTGTAGCAAGTCCTGAACCTCCCATCGTGAATCGCTCGGTCGGTGGTACGTACGGGTTTTTTCCGACACCGCCCAACTGCCCAACTTCTGCGGTTGTCGCAAGAACAAGTTTGTTCGATCCGCCATAGCCCAAGAGTGGGGAGTAGAAGCGAATTGTAAACTGATTCTTGAAATAATTCGATGGCTCGTTCGGCGCGATCGAAGTGATTGGTAAAAATGCAATTCGGTTCAACAACGTGAATTCAGAACCCGAAGTCGGAAAAATCGGGTTGTCGGTCGACACGCGAGAGATCACTTGCTGCAAACTAATTTCGTCATGACGGCCTGGTGTATAGAGTCCGCCACCGGACGTGATGTCGGCATGCTGACCAAGCAGTGTCCAATCGCCGCGAAAGAAATCATCCGGAAAACGAAAGCGACGACCGAGTGTAAGCGAAGCGCCCGTACGATCCACTACGTACTGATAGGCGTAGTGATTATTATATACTGTGAATCCGAGCGATGTTGGATGCTGAAACAACCACGGCTCCGTAAAGCTGATCGAAAAATTTCGGTACGCTTGTTGACCGAATTCCGCGGTTACCGATAGCACCTGTCCGCCGCCACCATGGAGTGGATCGGACATATCAAAGTTGTTAAACGAAACACCGACCGAACCGGTGAGTCCGAGCGAACCGCCATAGCCAACCGATGCGTTGAACGTGTCGCTCGAACGCTCTTCGACGTTATACGTAACATCAACGTCCGTCGCGTCCGGCGGCATCTTCACTTCCGGCGATTGCAGCTTCTCTTGATTGAAATAGTTAAGCTGTGCAAGCTGACGTATCGAACGAATGATTGCTGCACGACTGAATGCTTCACCAGGCCGTGAATAGAGCTCTCGGCGAACGACAAAGTCTTTCGTCTTCGTATTGCCTTGCACTTCTACAAATCGGAAAAAGTGCTGCTTTCCTTCTTGAATGCGAAGTGCGATATCGAGTGAATCGCCAGGCAGGACAGTCTCTTCCTTGTTAATATTTACGAGATAGCCGCGATCGTAATAGAGCGAACCGACATCGTTAAAATCAGGTGTAGGTCCGTGTGTGTTTAGCTCGAAGCGCTCGAGATTATAGATGTCGCCTTTGTTAAAACCAAGATGTTGACGAATCTCAGTTTCGGTGAACACTTCGTTCCCGAGGATCGCTATATTGCGAATACGATACTGCGGACCTTCATAGAGATGGATCAGAATGCTGAGATCATTTCCATTCTCGACCCAGACCGAATCACCGAGTATCGCGACATCACGAAATCCGTGCGATCGATAATAGGTAAGCAAGAGTTTTTTATCGATCGCGTATTTCTTCTCGTCGAAACTACCACTTGTAAAAATCTTATACCAACGCTTCTCGTGCGTGTCATCGAAGGTACTGCGAAGATCAGCCGAAGGCACTTGCGTGTTACCTGTGAAGTCGATATGCCGAACCGTAACCTCGGCGCCCTCGCTGATATTTACATCAAGATCGACGTTGGCGGCATTCTCTTTTGTCGGAGTCTGAACAAACTTTACGTCCGCAAAATGGTAGCCTTCTTTTTCATAGAGCGCTTTGATGCGCCGACGCGCATCTTGCAACTCCCACGGACGAATGAATTCGTAATTGCGAGGATGAAAAGCTTTTTCGATCTCGGCTGTCTTGATCTCTTTGTTACCATTAATCGTAACCTTGCCGAGGCGCGGAAATTCTTTTACTTTAATGATGAGGAACACACCGAGTGAACCATCGGCTTGTGGTACTGCTTTGTCAATCGAAATTTCAACGTTGGAAAATATTCCTTGGGACCAGAGCTGCTGCATTCCTCGACGCGTCTCATCGCTTGGAATAGTAATTTTCTGACCCTTGAGCAATCCTGACTGACCGATGATTGTCTCTGCACTTCCGCTCAGATTACCTTCGACGGTGATGCCGAGAATTTTGTACTCTTGATCTACGGGTTGCGAGGGAGGTGGTGGCGCGTTGAGGCCGTTCGGACTCGATATCTGTGCAAAAGCGACCGGAAGGTTAAATGGCGCAAAAACAGCGAGAAGCGCCGCGAGCGCAATCAATAACCGGGAAAATCGCATCAGATACTACTTTGTCTTGTAAGATTCGTGTAAACTACCCTGTTCAAATACCCCGCAATCGGCTCAATGTTTCACGCAAAAACCGTTTTTGGCATTTTAGCGTGAGGCGACATCTAACACCGCAGTCTCGGATAGAACTCCGCAAATTGGGGCTAAGCTTGCGTCAGCCTTGAAAGTGAGGATCGCTTTTATTGCGGTTGCAAAATAGGTCGCAGCTGAGCGGTAGGGTGCAATCCGGTCGGGTTATACCGCGATTCGGCTTAACGAAAAATCTTCGAGTTAAGAGTTCTTGCCCGTGATTGTGCTGATCAGACGTTCCACGTAGCTTTTGTGTTCTTCGCTGACCGCATCATCTTGCTTCACCTGAGCTCCGGTAAGGCCAAAGCGGCGCTCGCGTTTTTGGTAATCGCGGATCGCGTCATATAAATTCTCTCGACGGAAATCGGGCCAGTAGGTATTGGTTACATATATCTCGCTATATGCAAGCTCCCAAAGCATAAAGTTCGAAAGCCGAAGTTCACCGGAGGTGCGAATCAGCAGATCGGGATCGGGTAAGTTCGCAGTTGTGAGATACGAGCGAACAAGATTATCGGTAATATCTTCGGGCGAAATTTTTCCACGGCGAACATCGAGTGCAAGCGTTTGCATTGCACGAACAAGGTCCCAGCGTCCGGAGTATGAAAGTGCGAGTGTGAGTGTGAGGCGTGTGTTGTCGGAGGTTTTTTCCATCGCCTGAAAAAGCTCACGCTGTACTTCTTTCGGCAATGCGTTCGTCTGTCCGATTGTATTCAGCCGCACACCATTCTCCCGCATTTCATCCAGCTCTTCACGCAACATTTTAAGTAGCAGACGCATAAGCATGGAAATCTCTTTGCGCGGACGTTTCCAATTTTCCGTGCTGAAAGCATACACCGTTAAATATTCCAAACCCAACTCTCGGGATGCGCGCGTAGCATCACGCACACTTGCAATTCCGGCTTGATGCCCCGCAATGCGTGGCAGGCCGCGCTCTTCAGCCCAGCGACCATTTCCATCCATGATCACAGCGATGTGATTCGGTACTTTACCGGCGCGAAGAAGCTCCTGCTGTACTTCTTTATCCTCGGCCGTCTGTTTGTATGGTGTGCTTCTAAGAAATCGGCTCAAGAGTGGTTTGGGCTTTATTGATTCAGAATGCTTCAAGTTCCGAAACGTATACAACAGAAGAAGAATGCACTTGTTTGGCTAAATGGTTCGGGAAAAATGGGTGCCTATAAGGTCGGTGGTTGATGTCCTGCGTCCTCGATCTAATAAAAAAGAGGCAGCGAAGTTGTTACTTCACTGCCCCTTCTAATCTGGGCTTAGCGCATTTCCTTACGCTTTTGCTAACTCGAGTCCGAGACTTTAGTGGCCTCTATGCTCGCGACGATCTTCGCGCATCTCCTTGAACTTCTTGAGTTGTTCCGGAGTAAGTACACCTTTGAGTTGTCCTCGCATCGCTTTCTGATCTGTGCGAAGTTGCATGCGTGCGGCTTTGCGATTAGCATCGGTTGCAGCATGTACGGCATCACGATCCGCACGAAGCCTTGCGGCATTTTGCTCAAGCACTGTGCGCATTTGCGCAGCTTGCTGATCGGTTAGGTTGAGCTTTTTCTGTAAGTGCTCCATCCGCTTTTGGATCTTCTCTTCCGGTGTGAGCTTCTGATAGGTTGTCGCCGGTGCAATCTGACCCGGCGGCGTTTGGGCGGCTGTTTGTGCGGATGCCTGCGTGTTCATCGCAGTCACACCCATTAGGCTCAAACCAAGAACCATCACTCCTGTGCGCATTCCAATCTTCATTCTGTTCGTATTCATAGCATTATCTCGTATTAATGTTCAGAGCCTTTTGCTCTTCTGAAAGACTAATGTCCTTCCCTCACGAATAGATAGAGCGATTAGGGTGCCATCGGTTTAAGCGCGTGGAATGAATTCTTTGTAAGCGAGAACAAATGCGATGCGATGTTAAGATCGTTTTCGATGACGTTCCCCTTTCGTCTCCCAGTTCTCGTTACGAAGCGCGTTGAATTTTTTTATCTGTTCTGCAGTGAGAATGCTCTTTAGCTCGGCGAGCATCGACTTACGATCTGCATTTAGTTTTTTGCGAGCGGCTTTGCGATTGGTATCGGTCGCATTGTTATAGGCTTCGCGATCTTTGTGAAGCTGCGCTTGATCTTTCTCGAAGATCCTTCGCAGTGCCGCTGTCGCCTGATCGGAAAGTCCGAGTTCTTTTTTAAGAAATGCAACTCGCTGCTCCAACTGAGCACTTCGAGAAGGTTGCGCACTCACGGAACTTCCAACAAGCATGAGCACTACTAACACCAAAACCGATCGCACCATAGTCTGAGTTAAATAAGTCGGATAGGTCCGATGAGACCGATGAGTCCCATAATTCCCAATTACCGCGACCACTAACAAGCCAGCCCGAATCTTCATTCGAGGGAGGCTGCAATAAGGATAAGATTGAATTTCGGAACCGCCGCTTGCTGAGGCCTGTTGCAGTCGTCCCTGTCAGAAAGCCGATGCAGGAACAGAGCTTGGGCCCAAGTCCCATGCAACGCGGGCGCGCCCAACCGAGTCAGGTCCGGAAGGAAGCAGCTCTCAGCGATTGCACGTGTGTGACGTGGTCAGCTTGGACCCGATTTTACAAAGACGCCCGCGGAAAGCATGAGCTTTTACCGCGGGCGTCTTTTTTTGCAATATCGCTCCGCTCTTCCTACCTAAGTTTTCAGCAAACGAACGAATATGCAGAATTCCGTCCCTGGGAAGCTTTCTTAGTGCTCTTGCGGTTGTTAGTAGCGTAATGTGGAATGCTCCGCTCATTTGCAAGGAGGGTGTAGCTTTTAATAGGCTGAAAAACAGCGATTTTCGCATGAAAACAGCCAAAAAGTTAGTTTTCTCCCGAATGATCCGTATTTTGCGTACGAACGGATAAGATCGCGCAGGCGCGCAATCGGCGCTTTTTCGCTCTTTTTCCGGAATTGACTTAATGAACAGTGCTCGAACGGGTTAGCCTGTGAAGCCTTGCATCGAAATTGTTGTGCGATGTGTGAGCTTGCAGGAGGGTTTTCCCAAGCGAGTGGATGAATGCTTTGATAGCAGTGCAGCATGTTAGCGAGTTCTTGTGATCTTCGCGGTGCGGCACAGAGAAGAGGTTCAGTTGAATTACAACCAAACTATTTTATACCGATAACATTCTCTTCGTTTCAGGCACCACGCTCTCGTGAGCTTTTTTGGTGCAGTAGACGGAAGGGCATTCGGAATAAATTGGAAGTGTACGCTGGGCAGTTGTTTTATATGTATTTGTAACCATGCAGTCGTTCGTTCTCTTTCTCATTTCTATGCTTGACCGCATCGCTCCGTGGCGTGCGGGTCTTTGCGCTTTCCCTTCGGGGAAAAAATCATCGATGATCCATTACGGATCGACGATGATCCGTAGCGGATCGAGGACGATCCGTAGCGCAAAGCGAGCCACCGATGGGAGAACGCTCGTCCATATGCTCGCGCCGATCTTCGGCGACATCCGAACACATGCGAGACGGCCTGATGTGTGGCTACGATTCGTACCGAATCCAACCCCAAGTGACACTCGACGATTTTCAGGCTTGCAACTTTGTCCCGCACTCCTTGACGAGCGCACGACCAACTTGCGGCGAAGAACATCTGTTACACATTATCCGGGAGCCGCTGTACATCGCAGCGATGGGCCCCCTGTGTTGCGGCGATCTTGCAACGATCTGCTGAAAATCTGTCGATAACGGTTTTGTGCTTCCTCTGAAAAAAGAGTGCAGCGTAATCGCGTGGACATTTTAGTGTCGCGTTGATGAAATCCGCACGCACTCGCAGGCTCTTGCTATTTCTATCATTCGTCCCTCACGCGAAATCCCTAAGCTTTTTTCGAAAGCTTCAACCCTTACAGCGCTGTGGTTTGAACTCCAATAGCGGATTGGAAAGCTATTGGTTTTAGCTGAAGGAAACTATACATGCTCCGACTAAATAAGGAGATCATCATCAATGCTCAAAGTGATGATGAGATCCGAATAGCAATAACCGAGAACAACCGCCTGGTTGAGCTCTTTATCGAAACACCTGAGACCGAGCGCCATGTGGGCGATGTCTATCTCGGAAAAATCGCAAAGGTGATCCCTGGCATGAACGCCGCCTTTGTGAATGTAGGCTTGGAACAAGATGCCTTCCTCCATTTCTCCGACGTCGGCGATTCATTCGAATCCGCCACAGCCTTCATCTCCGGCGAAGATGCCGAGATGACCGATGATGACGACGAAGAAGATGAGGACAATGATTATCTCGTGGAAGAAGGCGCTACTGCCGCTGAGCAGAAAGTACTTCGTCCGCGAGGCCCCCGACCTGGTGCACCATCACGCGGGCAAGATCGCAACGGACGCGGACGCGCACCTGCTGCACCCGCAGAAGAGAGCGGCCCAAAGCCACTCGAACTTCGATTGGCCAGTCAAAAAGAGGACAAGCCAGCACCGGCACCCGCATTTCGCGGACCGCAGAATAACAATTTCCCAACGATGCTCCAGCCCAACGTTACGCTGGAATCAGGGAAAAATATTCTCGTGCAAGTAACACGTGAAGCGTTCGCCAATAAAGGCGTGCGCGTTACGAGTCGCATTTCTTTGCCTGGCAGATTTCTGGTGCTCGTTCCATTCGAACCGGGTATCGGCATCAGCCGTAAAGTCTATTCGGTTCGCGAACGTAGCCGCTTGCGCCGCATCGTGCGTTCGCTTAAGCCACGTGAACTTGGCGTGATCATTCGAACGGTCGCGGAGAACAAAGAAGAATCTGCGCTTCGTGAAGATCTCGAGAAGCTTCTCGAACAATGGCGCGAGATCGAGAAAAAGATTAAAGAGGGCAACTCGCCACAACTCGTGTATCAGGATACGAGCCTCACGTCGAGCGTCATGCGTGACCTCTTCACGCCGGACATCACGCGCATCATCATCGATTCGAAAAAGATGCATCGTGAAGTACTCGATTACGTCGAGTGGGCTGCGCCGAACTTGACGGGCACCGTTGAACTTTATCGCGATACGCAACCGCTATTCGATTCGTTTAATATTGAGCGACAGATCGAGCAGACGCTCGTGCGTAAAATACCCTTGCCATCTGGCGGATATCTTTTCGTTGAACATACCGAAGCAATGGTGGTCATCGATGTCAACTCAGGCCGCTATGCTGCAAGACGTGAGCAAGAGCTGAACTCGCTCAAGACGAATCTGGAAGCTGCACGTGAAATCTCAAGACAATTGCGTCTGCGAGATATCGGCGGTATCATCGTTGTCGATTTTATCGACATGAACGAAGAGCGCAACAAAAAGAAAGTCTATGATGAGATGAAGAAGGAGTTTCGCAAAGATCGCGCGAAATCATCCATACTTCCACTCACCGAATTCGGCTTGATGCAGATCACGCGTCAGCGTATTCGTCAGTCAATCGTGCAGGCACTCTCGGAGAAGTGTCCGGTTTGCGCGGGTACAGGCATGCTCGTTTCCAAGACGACGATCATCAAACAGATCGAACGCTGGCTCGAGCGCTTCCGCGCAGAATCCGGTGAGCGCAGGCTGGTACTATCGGTCCATCCGACGCTTGGAGATATGCTAAAATCAGGACTGATGTCGCCACTGCGTCATTTACAGATGAGTTACTTTGTTCGCATCAAGCTTGAACTTGACGAAGCACTCACAGGCGATGACTTCCGATTTTATAGTCCGAAGCAGAAGAAAGATATCACCGAAGAATTTTCTTCCGGTGCAGAATCAACCGATCGCCCATACACGGATGAAGAAGATGATCTCGGCGAGAGCCGCATCAGTCACGTCGAAGATGCTCCTGTCAGTTCCGGCGGATTGCAACTCAAGCGCAAGAATGATCTTCCGGAAGCACCGGAACATGACACACACGGAGCGCCGACGAACAATCGTCGAGGACCACGTGAACAGCGTGGCGGAGGCCGTCGTGAGTCGAGGGATCGCGGTAGAAAGTAATACTATCGATATAAATTGGAAACACCCTTTGAGTAATCAAAGGGTGTTTTTTTTGCGCACGAATCGAATTACGCTTGCAGCAACGTATTCCTACACTTGCAGTAGATGCTTTCCGTCTGATTACACTTCCATGAGTTCTCTTTCATTTCACTCTGATTGGAAATGACTTAGCGAAAATAATTTGTAGTGAAACGAGAACAATTGATTTCGTACAGAATTCGACCGCTCGAATTCATGATTTTTTGGCATTGCGAAATCTCTGGCACAGAAATGCGATATACTCTTTACAGCCAATCTGAGAAAGGCAGAATGTTTAAGTTGATGAGCAATCGTCCTTACATACTACCAATCAAAGAAAAGCTACAATGTGGTGAAGGTGAAAGAAGCGCATATGGCCTGAAGTGAATAACTTCGGGCTGTATGCGTTTAAAGCTTTTTGATTCGTGAGCTAAAAGTTTTGACGAACAAAGAAGTTCATTCGGAATGCATACTTGAGTCCGCTTTCCGGTTGACTGACATAAATAGGAAAATCGAGTTGGAATTCCGTGCGATTGGGGTCGATACCATAATATGGAATGTTGAATCGCAGACCTGCGCCGAAATCATAGCGCATGAGTTCGCTCAAGTTGCAGGTGCAAAAGCGATCGGTCACGAGTCCCGCATCGCCGAAGAGTGTGAGGCCCGTCAGGTTAAAGATCGGACCGAGGTATGGAATTTCACGCAAGAGTGCAAACGGGAAAAGCGAATAATTGCCAAGCTCAAATTGCGCACTTCCGGCAACGCGGCCGAAAGGATTTCCTTCCATCATGTATCCTCGAACAAGCGGCCCTGAGACCGCCGGATTCCGTATCTTACTGCCTTCGTGTGTTCCGAAGTTCGATGCATAGATATCTTCGAACGATTGCAAGAGCGAAGGCGAAGCAAGCCGATACATCGATTCGACCGGCAGATCAAGACTGTTCGCTGGCTGAGAGCTTCCTCCGAATATTCTCAGATATGCATTCCACTCTGCACCTAACTCCTGCCGAATATTCATCGCACCGGAGAGCTTTGTATAAGTTGTTCTGGGGTCTCCAAGTCCCGCTTCGGCATCTACGCCGAAACTGAATGAAGTAGATCCACCCTCGGTGTGAAATGCATAACCAAGTTCGAGTCGGTTGAGCGCGACGCCATCTTTATCATACTGTGACCAATCATAACCCAACTGAAGGTTATGATGTGGTGTCGAACCGGTCGGTGTGGAAAAAATTTGATCGAATTTTATTCCAGCGTACGATCTGTTATCGGTGTGAATCGTAGCAAGATCAATATGTGTCTCCGGCGAAATCGCATCGAGTATTGTGTTATACTCTAGAACTCCACCAATCGAAACGCTCTCCGCTTGCGGTACATGCACACGAAGCCCAAGCGCAAGTCTATCCGTCCGTTCAAGAAAACTCCCGAGCACCGTCCAGCCATACGTTCGATTAAAAATAAACGGAGCGGTGCGAACGGAGTATGCATCGATCGGCTTGATATCCCGGCGATATTTTGGAAAGAGCTCTACATCCATCTTCGGCAACCACGAACTGGAGTTGTTCAGCCTGTTAGTCTCGAGTAATTCACCGGATGGATTAATATCAACGTGCACCGGATGCTTTGCGAATGTATAATGATACTTCCGCACTCGTGCCACGGTGCGAAGCCAATCATCAACCGGTATCCACTCTTGCTGTGTCGTGCCATCGGCAAATGTAAAGACGAGATCGATTGGCATGACACCACGCTCGACACGCTCGATCGTGACATCGGCCTCGTTCGCCTTTACATCGAAATCTGCGATCTTGTAATCCAGCTTCCACGTTTTTCGAAACCACTCATCAAAGAACCAACGCAAATCCCCGCGGGCCTTGATGCGTGATGTATCGCCTTCCTTCCGATCGATCTCCTCGGCAACTTGCCTGAGATCATCGGGATAGGGATGCTTCATGTGCCAGCGATCATAATAGGTATGCAAGAAATGATCGAAGGCCGTATCTCCCATCGCATAACGTAGCATGAAAAAGATCGCACCAGTCTTGCCATAGGTGGCTGTGGCGTACGTACTATAATCAAGATACATATCTGCTTTGGTCTCCGGAGGCTCTGCTCGACCGGAGAGATCCATTTCGAGCGCCCATCGATAATTACTCGTCCGTTCGTCGTCCTGAAATCCAAGACCGGGTGCATTCGAATTATTGTAGCGTCCGAACCATGCTTCAAATGCAAGCGTGGTTATGAACGTATTAAATCCCTCATCCATATATCCATAGTCGGTCTCGTTCGAGCCCATCATCATTGGGTACCACTCGTGACCTATTTCATGGATCATCGTGGCTTGCGGATAATGGTATTCTTCGCCGTGAGCATACGGACCGATGAAAACAATGCCGGGATACTCCATGCCACCTTCATATGTTTCACACATGAAGAGATTTGGATAGAGATACTGTCCCTCATGTTTGGAATTGAATTGCACGGTGTGCTCGGCAATACGTGCAGCATCCTTCGCCCAAAATGCACGAGAGTTCTCCCAGTAGAATGCATGATGCATCGTGCCATTCTTGTAGATAGCATCCCAGATGTAGCCTTCATCAGCTACCCACGCAAAATCTCGAACGGAATCAGCATGAAAGCGCCATGTGACGAGAGATGTATCCGTGCCACGCGCGAAATTTGCATGGTCGCTGATATGCACAAGTGAATCAGGATGTGAGCGCGCAAAATCGAGATGCTGACGAACATCACTCGTGAGTATCTCCGGATTTTTTTGCCAACCTGTGCTGATCACTGTTGTTAGTGACGCTGGCAAATGCAGCGTGACATCATACATACCATAATCGGTATAGAACTCACCCATTCCGATATATTGATCGGGATGCCAACCATGATTATCATACACGCAGATCTGCGGATACCATTGCGCTGTTGCAAAATTGCGAGCGCCTTGATCGTGATAGCCCCACGTTGAGCGAATTCCAAAGTTCGGCATTTGCCCGACCCACTCGAAACTAAAAACACGTTCCGCACCCGGGGCAAGCGGCACCTCAAGCTTCAAGTGCATGATCGTGTTATCTACTTCGATCTCGGAAGTATTATCGACATTGCCACTTGCGAGCAGCTGCCCGAACTTCTTGATCGTCGTACCTTTTGAGCCATACTTATCATTCTCGTCGTGATCGCGATTCGGTGCTGTCTCGCCATAGCTTCCATTTTTGAAGAGATTCCAATAGAGATGGAAATAGACTTCGTGGAGCGTGTCCGGTGAATTATTTTTATAGAAGAGCGAGCCTTGTCCATGTAACTCCGGGGCACCGGGCAGATCGACCATCGTCGCATCGAGTTGATAATAGACGTGCTGCTGAAAATACGGTTCAGCGGCGCTCTGCGCTCGTGCGCTAGTGGCATACAAGGCAGTCATACTTAATAGCATGAGGAGTATCCCAGACCAGATGCGCGAGAATTTGATTTCGATCACTTGCTTTCTTAATATTCCGAGGCGTACGACAACTTGGTTTCAAAAATAGCTCTTCCCCTGAGTCAATCTCCCAAAAAGCCGGAGATTATTCCACTCAGAATAATGCGAAGCATTTTGCAAATTTTTCGGTTATGCTCCCGCCAACTTGACTCGTGGCCAAACTGTAACCCATGGATAATCAGACGAGACCAGTGCCTAAACCAAAAAAGCGAAACACAACGTGGCTCTACGTTGTGATATTCGTAGTGGTTTCAACCGTGCTTATTTTGCACGAGTGGCACTGGCGGTATGATTCACCGTTCCGATATGTCGCCGAGCGTCAGTTGTTGTGGGGGCCTAAATCGGAGAAGCGCATGGTGCATATTGAGCAATTCACCCTGACTCCGGTCGATAGCTCTCGCCGCGAATTTAAAGATCCGCGAAACGGCGTGACCGATGTAACCATTTGGCAGCTGGATCGCCCCGATACACTTCGCTTTAAAGCTCACGGACATTATTACTCCGGATTTCTTCCGGCAAAATTTACCAACGATGGCTCGGCGCAACTCTTTCTGATCCCAAACACCGAACAAGATCTCGCGCTAGGTGTGGGGGAATTGATCTATCTTGATAGTGCGCAGAAGCTTGCCGTGCTGCACATCGAGAGCACCAATGTTGGCGATGCGGACAAAGACGGGGTGTTCGAAATTTATGATCGAGCGCTCGGCACGTTCGAACACTTGGATCCCATGCAAGGCAAGTGGATTCCGGTCGTGATCAAGCCTGCGCCAAAGCAAGAGTAACATTGGCAGACAAAAAGAAGGGATCGAACTGACGCGCTCGATCCCTTTTGAACTCTTACAATTGCGGATTTATCCGCCGCGCTCTATTTTCTCAAGCTTCTCCTTCAGCGATGCAAGATCACCAATTGCGAAGCTCGACGCAGAAGAAGTTGCTTTGTAATTCTTAAGCGTTGTACGTTGCGCTTCGCGTTCTGCGGCGATATAGGAGAGCGTTACCTTGCCGTTGCGTCTATCGTATTCGATAACACGCAGACCTTCAAGTGGCTTGCCTAACTTGAATACATCCTCGAGGCGCTCGATGCGATCATGACTAAGCTCGCGACGCGGCACAAAGCCCTCTGCACCGCCCGGAAACTCGACCACAATTCCACCCTTCGTCACTTCTTTGATCGTACCATTATGATCGGTACCGACCTTGTAGGTGCTCTCGATTAGGCGCTGCGGATTTTCCACGAGTTGCTTTTTCGAAACGGTGAGTCTGCGCGATTCAGGATCGGAGACAGTCACCTTCACCTCGATCTCTTCACCCTCTTTGAGCGCACTCGAAGCAGTCGGAATGTGATGCCATGCGATCTCGGAGACGGGGAGATATGCTTGAATGCCCGGCTCAAACTCCACTTGCGCACCGTAATCATTGAAGCCAACTACTTTCGCATTCTGCACATGCCCGACCGGATACTTGCTGAAGCGCTCCAGATACGGATCGCCTGTGAGTTGACGAATGCCGAGAGTAACACGTCTGCGTTGTTTATCCAGATGCAACACTTTCGCATTCACCATCGCACCACGCTGAACTACTTCGTAGGGATGTGTGAATGTTTCCCAAGAAAGATCTTGTGTGCGTACAACGGCATCGACGCCCGGACCGATATCAATCACTGCGCCAATATTGTTGAACGAACGAACTTTACCTTCGATCGTGTCACCAACGTTGATCGTCTCCATGCGTTCGCGGCCCTGTGTGCGAAGATCATCCTCGATTACGGCACGATGCGATAGTGCAATCTCGGCTTTTTTACCGTTGCCTTTGATCGAAGTGATTCGAACGGGAAGCGTCTTTCCAAAATAATTTGCGATGTTCCGATTTGGATCGCGATCGATCATATCGTTCGGCATGAAGCCACGTGTGCCGTCTTCGAGCTCCATCTCCAGCCCGTTACGTTGCCACTTGATGACTTTGGCCATCACGTTCTCACGCTGCTTACTTGCTTTGCGCAAGTGTGCGATAGGATCGTTATCCGCTATGGCGGATTCCGATGACGTCGATGATGGTGCGACGGTCGCAGAGCTTACGTTAGTTGCTACTTCCGGCGATTCAGCCGGCGAAATATTTTCTTGTTCTTCAGCCACGATATTTAGTGTTGCACGTTTCTATTCTTGGGCCTTGCTCGGTTCTACGAGCGCTCCCCGAAATGAGTGAGATAGGCAAGGGAAAAGGAATAGCAGCCAAAGGCAGTTCCACGTTTTCCACTCCCCGTCCAATTACTGTGAATTATATAACATTGGATGACGCGATTCAATGCAAATTTAGGCTATCCGCGGGCCCCTAAATTAATACGGAATCTCGAGCGAAATATCCGGCTCCGACAAGTAATCCACGATGGCGCTGCGAAGAATCTCCGGCACGCGAACGGGCTTGTAGCGATCACGATCAACTGTGACAAGTACACAATTCCCCGTCATGAGCACTTCTCCGGGCTTTCCGCGGTCACTCTCGGCACGAACGATCTCGAACGAGAGCCTGAGCGACGAGGCGCCGAGATGATCCGCCCAGATTTCCACGCGCAAAAGATCGTCCAGATATGCGGGGAGCTTAAAATCACAATGGAATTGCGCCCGCACGGTGTAGGCGTTCATTCGTTCAAAAACCTGCGAGTAGGGTAAACCCATCTCTCGGAATAACTCCGTCTCGGCAATCTCAAAAAAGCGCACATAGCTGCCGAAATAGATGATCCCCGCCCGATCGACATCCGACCAGCGGACTCTATCTTCCACAAAAAACCGCTTTTTGCGTTCAGTCATATTCTTATTTACACTGCCATCTTACAAACGCCGACCGATGATTTCGTATTTTCGCGACAGATTAGATGGAATCACACGCACCATCCAAGCTTTTTTTCAACAGTTTTTTACACAACGCTTTCTTAAAACGCAATGAAACTCAGCGTAGATCAAGTCAACTATCTTCGTTCGTATCTTCAGAACTCCATTCGTGGTGGTTGCTCACTTTGTGGCAATACCAATTGGGAATTCGATGATGTGCTTTTCGAGCTTCGTCAATTCATGGGCGGTGGAGTTTCGACTGAAGGGCTAATCAAGCCGACTGTTGCTGTCACCTGCTCGGGCTGCGGTCATATTATTCTTTTGAACGCTCTTGCGACGGGTGTTATCCGTCTCGAGCAGCCAGCAGCAAGCGCCGAAAGCTTTACCTCTGCCGATCCTGACGAGAACTAAGCGCTCGCAGCATTGCTGCACTCGTGTATTTATGATCGTCATTTCGTATCCTTGTACTAAGATACGGAATGACGATCTTTATATTGCACAATTCCCCCGTCCGTGTTTCGAATTAGCCTTTTAGTCCTCAATCTTTTTCGGTATCAATGTGCTTGGTGCGCATCATCATAGAATCGGATTGTACGCGCTCATAATTCTCCGGAATCTGGAAGATCGCATCATCGATCTTCTCCTCTTGTATCTCACTAACTTCGCTCGACATAATTACCTGACCGTTGGAAGTCACTTCTGTCTTGATCGGCACTTTGCCACCGGAGACTGGTGCGATCATAGCAAACAAACGCTCCAGACCGCCTGTACCGGTCCTTCCGCGACCTAAGAACGCATCACGAATCACATCATAAAACTTCATCCTCGGATCTGAGGTGAGCCACATATCGACATCCATTCCATTGACCTTTCCTCGATATTCTTCGGTCTCAAATCCATGAATTGTCTGCTTCTTACCCGTTGGTTGGGGCAGATATGCGCTGAGTGAATCGAGTGCTTCGGGGTGTGCATTCATCGAATCTTTAAGCTTGTGATCGATCGAGTCCATTCCTTTCAAACTCGTAACAAGTGCCTGATGATTAGGAAGCAAAAGGGTCAGCGTTCGGGAGCCACGATCAATGATTGAGCGCATCTTGAAAAGTCCACCGAGCACGCTCACCTCGTAGGCAACTTTATCCTCACGGACATACATCTTAAGCGAGACATTGCTCGCAGCGCCGAGCATTCCGGCAAGTCCCGAGCGCGATACATCGACACTGGTATCGGTCGAAGTGCTATCGGTCTTGATACCCTTTGATTTGTCCTGCATCATGCTTGTGAGGCCTTGGAGGTGGATGGTCTGCGTAATCGTCCCTTCGAAGGCATGCGCAGGTAGGGCTGTTTTGCCGGCACAAGCCCCAAGCAGGAGAGATGTCGCCAATAAAAGCAGGAATTGAATTTGGTAGCGTTGATGCATAGTGGAAAGAGTAAAGAAGTATATCAGTGTTGCGACAAGCATCCAACAAATCTTTAGAGGATGCAATTCTTCGTCAAGTCGGTTCTGCGGGCTCGGTACGGAATATATGTTAACGTGTTTCCATCGGAGCAAAATCGGTGTCTAAATGCATGTATCTCAGCGTCGGCAGCTTTAGTCGGTGTACCCGGCAACCCAAGACCCCGCGGACTTGTTCACGGGGACGAATTCCGGGCGAAAACGATGGGCGCTTACCAAAATGGCTGCTTAGCAGAGAGCACCCCTCTACGTCTGTTAAAATTACGTAGAACTTCTATTCAACTAATTACGCATTAACCGATTAGCAGAATCGTATTATGGCCACGTCTCCTCGGTCGCTTTTAGCACCACAATCATCTACCCCAAAGGGGGGTATGCATTTCTTTGCTTACGTCTTCGCAGTAGCACTTTTCGTTGGCTGCGCGGCGCAACAACTTCCGTTTCATGGATTCAGCGATGCTTCGGGGCTCGACAAAGCCGATACCTACGTTCTTTCCCAGTCGGTAGGTGGCAAGCTCGATCCAAACAATCTTGCGCAGGAAGACCAGCGTTATAATCATAACAACATCGCCTACAACAGAACTGAAGAAGGCTACTATCAGTGGGGAGCAAAGCTCTACGGCATGGGCTACCGCGATATTTATTACGTCCGCGATCTCGAGCCTCGTGCATTTCGCCGCGCCTTGCTCGATGTCTATGATCAAGCGATACAAGCCGGCTTCGAAGATTCCGAGAAGATGAACGGTAAGTAGATGAGCGGTAAGTAGATGAGCGGTAAGTAAATGAGCGGTAAGTAATTTATAATTGTGTTGAACAGAAACGAAGCGCTCCCTATCGTGAGGATGGGTGAGCCTTTCACGAATACGCACTGCACCTTATCATATTAAGTTCGAGATAACAACCGATGTCAGTCGATACCGAGAATATTCCATCCACTAACGCTGCACTTGCACTTAAAGCGATACTCGGCAGCGTACCTGCTTCGAGATCGAAAGCCGCAAGCGCGATTGAGAAATACATCGGCCTCACGAAAGAGGGAAAGCAGTGGAAGTTCGAATTAACCGAAGCCGGTGAAGCGATTGATTCGCGCTATCGCCAGACCTTCCAACTCGCTGAGGAAAAAGGGCCTCGCGATCGTGACGTTGTTAGCCAAATGACGGAGCTTGCGAGCGAGTGGTCGAGCTATCCCGGTGTTGTCGAGAACACGGCTAACGATCATCTCGAAGCAGAGAAGCCAGAGCTTGCCGTAGACGTCGTAGCGACCGCGATGAAAGAGTGGGCATCACTCGTGAAAAAAGCTGGCGTAAAATTACCGGAGCAACTTATCGGCGGTACGCCGGGCAATGTGCTCTTTGTGCAATTGCTCGCGAACTACGAGTTCACACTCGAACGTGCAGGCGATCTCGAAAAAGCGCTCGGAGTTGCAAAGCTTGCACGTGCACTCGAGCCTTCAGATCCGGAGAATATTCTCAGTTCGATCGTCTCGCTTTCTATTCGCGTCGGCGAGTGGGAAGAAGCGCTGAATGAACTTGACAGAGTTCCGGAATCAGTTGCGCCATTCGCACTCTATGGTCGCGCACTTGCATTCTTCAAAGGTGGACAATTAGAGAACGCTTCCTCGGCAATTCAAAACGCGTTGCGTTACTGGCCTTCGGTTGCCGAGGGCATCAGCCGAGAGTGGAAGACCGGCACTCCGATGCCGAAACCTGGCGAAGCTGTCAGCGAACTTCAAGTGCTCTATGGCTATTTCGAAGTCTTCGGTCCGGCATGGGCCGCGGTCGAAGGGGCGTTGGAGTGGCTCCGTGGCGAAGAAAAGAAGTTCAAAGTCTCGGGTGGAAAACCTGCACAGCATGTTGGACTTACGCGCTCAGGTCTGAAGACCGATGGGCACGGGAATATACTTCCGCCGACGTCCGAGCAGGAAGATATGATTGCGAATGCGAAAGTCATTGGCAGCGACGAGTTCGTCCGATTCCTCGAAGTGCAACGCAACTCCTATGTGTATGATCTTACCGAGCGTGGCAAAGCGCTCGAAGATGAGTTGCTGGGTCTCTTCCGTAAGGACATGAAATTCCATGACAGACTCGATGCGATCAAAGGCTTGCTCGAACAGTGGCCCGGGCACACGAGCGCTGCGGTTTCGCTCGCGAGATTTTATGTATCGGAAAAGAAGCTCGATCAAGCGGTCGATACGTTAGAGAAGTCGATCTTCGCCTTGCAAACATTCTGGCCCGATGATCTGATCGAAACAGGCAAGCTGGAAATCGAGTGGGCTGGCAACAAACCGATGCTGACCGCATACGCGCACATGGTGCTCGATTGTGCCGAAGCCGGTGAATTGCAGGCGGGCAGAGATTTTGCGACCGATTATCTTACGATCAATCCGAAGGACAATCTCGGTGTTCGTCAAAAAGCGATCGAGCTTGCCATTCGCACCGGCGACATTGATGGAGCGCTCACACTAATCGATAACGCATTCGATCCGCAGTCCGCACACAATATTTTTGGACGCGCACTTGCATACTTCATTCAAGGCAAACGCGATGAAGCAAATGTTGCGCTCACACTCGCTGTGCAAAACCGTCCGAAGATTTATCGCGAGTTGACGGCCGACAAACATCGCATGCCGCACAATTACAACCCGGGCTTCGTGCTGTATTTCAGCGCAGAAGAAGCGTACAACTACAACGTACTATGGAGTACCCTATGGCGTAACACGCTCGGCGCCCTCGCGTGGCTCCGCAAAGATGGCCGCAAAGCGTTGCTGGAAGCACCCAAGGAGTAGATCGATCGACCGCTCGATCCGAAGGATGATTTACAAAGAGTGATGTTTCGAAAGTTCGAGACATCACTCTTTTTCTTTTCTCACTCCAACACAATTTCTTACTCCACTCCAAGTATCATGATGGGGAATTCCTTTTTTGTCACCCATTCATCCCTCTCGAGCGCCTGCATTGCGATCGAGGTGAATCCGTACTCTTGCAAATAGAGATCAGTGATGCGCTTATACCAAAGGACTTGTGGGCTTGTGAATTCGATAGTCCAGGTTTCGTTGCTCGGGTTGACCGTGCCATCTTTGAAAATGACGGCGATGCGTATCGTGATTGGTTTTTCGCTTGCGTGATCTTCGCTACGCCAGAGCGCCGCTATATCGACGCTGATTTTTCCGACGACAGGAACGGTCGGCGTGTGCAATTCGAAGATGATGTCGCGCGCGTCGCAGAGTCCGTTTTCCTTTACGACAAATTCCTCACAACAGATTAGCCACGATACTTCAGCCATAGTAGATTTTGAGAATGGGTTTTGAATGTTGATATTATCTGTGCAAAGTTACGAGGTAAAGTGGAGGGATGTGCGAGTGACGGGAATCGATCAATCTTCTTCCTTCCTGCTTCGTGCTTTCTTTTTTGCCCCATGGATTTTCTTCGAGGCAATACGCGCTTCCTTGGCACCGCGGGTGGACTTCGTCGGTTTGCGGCGCTTAGGGCGTTTGAATCCATCGGCGAGTAGCTGCACGAGTTTACGCGTCGCTTCGGTCTTATTTCGAAGCTGACTGCGATGTTCTTGCGCGGTGATCTGCAAAACGCCGTCGGTGTCGAGCCTTGAGCTCAGGCGCTGCATCAGCCAAAGCCGGTCATCTTCGCGAATGCTGGGGCTATGCGCAAGATCAAACGTTAGTTCAACTTGCGTCGATGTTTTGTTGACATGCTGACCGCCCGGTCCGCTCGAACGGACGAAGCGAAAATTTATTTCGGCCATCGGAATTCGGAGGTTTGGCGTGACCTCTATTATATTCTGTCGTTCTGTCTCCTCGCTATTCACGCGACCTTCTCGCTTGTTATTCGTTACGCCGTCTTAAAAAACACTCGCACGTAACCAACAAAGATGAGGAAAAGAACGATCAAATGCAATCCGATCCGAATCAGCACTCCTCCGCCGCGATCGAGGTTTGCGATGAACTCCAGAATGAATTCGATTACAGGTTCCAGCACGCGCACAGCTAATGCGAAGATTCCGACCACACCGATCATCAGCAATAGCGCCTTATAATAGGAATCCAGTTGCAGCGTCGTGATCATGTTCCACATCACGCCCTCGGCCAAACCGAGCAAGAGCGCGCTCTCGAGCAAAATAAAACTTCGCCGTTGTGGTACAGCGCGCACAACCGGATTGCTGTGTACTCGCGGACTTACCTTCTTTTTTGATGGTGGCATTATTTGTTGTCGCCGTGATATATTCTGCTACGAATATACCGAATGCAACACGGCTCAGGAGCGTACGTGCAAAACCAATCAATAATATCCTACTTGCACAGAAAGCAGTGCACCGTAATTTGTGTGCAATTTATTTATGTCAGCAAAAAGCGTGACACCCAAACCGAGAAACGCGAACGGAGAGTAACTCGCTTGTATTTGAATCGGCACACCTATACCACCATCGTAGCTGTTCGGTGGAATTGCTCCGGTACTATCGATCGGTGGTGGGAAGCCGCGACGAAAGCGGGTACGGACCGAATACTCTTCGTAGCCTAAGCCAAGCGAGAATGCTGCGTAAAATCCATCGCCCTCTGGAGCGAGAAATCCAAGATCATATCCGCTGATCGCGTAGCCGTACAAGAGATCGAACTCATGATAGCTCGTGCGACTCGCACCGCGACCCGTGCTGCTCGCGCTCATAAAACTTGCGCTATAGACATCACTCCCGCGTTGATACGCAACACTGCCACCCATTGCAAGCGGAAGCGCATCCTTAAAAGCAAGATTGCCTCCCACCCCAAAGATGCCACGAAAGTGATCATGCTTCCGAATTGCCCGAGGTGGCAATCCGCGGCCCGGCTCAATCTCATCGGTAACCACGTCCTTGGTAACAACGTCTTTCGTGACAACGTCCTGTGACGCAGAACCGGAATCGAAAAAAGAGCTCAAACCCGCACGATCAATCTGCTGTGCGTGTGCGACCGGAATGAAAAAGACCGGAAGGAGCAGGAGCGGCCCGAGAGCCAATGCGATTAAAAAGTAGAAACCTGAATTAATTTTACTAACCATCCTCAAAGCCAAGTGTAGATTCAATTCTATATATATCTTACATCAAAACGAGCTAAATGCTCCCTATAATAAGACACTTTTCGGACGCAGTTTGCACAGTTGTAGCTCGAATCATTTTTTCGGGCAACCTCACATCCGAAACTCCGAGCTATTCTCCGCGTAGTTTTGCAGTTCAGCGGCAGAACGTCCCAACGCTTGGGAGCATCACACAATCAGCTTTTTTCGCTTATGCAAAGGTATTTTCTTTCCTCGTCACTATTCCTGCTCCTTCTGGCAGGATCAGTTCTTGGCACGACTAATTCGTGCGGACAAACTTTGAAAAAGCAGCGAATGACACCCGTCACGAGCAAAAGTATTTTTCAAAAAAAGACTTTAGCTAACGGACTGGAGATCATCGTAGTCGAGAATCATCTCGCACCGATCGCGACCGTCGTCTATGTTGCCAAGAACGGATCATTCACCGAACCGGATGAATTCGCCGGACTCTCGCATTTGTACGAGCACATGTTCTTCAAGAAGAACAAAGTGATCGCAAGCGAAGATGACTTCAACGAACGCAACCGCGAACTCGGCATGTCGAACAATGCATCGACAGGTGAAGAGGTCGTCGAGTATCATTTCACGATGCCGGCAGCACAACTCAAAGAAGGCATTGAGTTTATGTCATTCGCGATCAAGTCACCCGCGTTCGACTCCGGTGACATCGAGCGTGAACGTGAAGTTGTGCTCGGTGAGTTCGATCGGAACGAGGCCGATCCGTTCTTCGCACTATCTCGTGCGACAGACAGCGCAATGTGGGGCGATCTGCTTGTGCGAAAGGAGCCGCTCGGTCAACGACCTGTGATCAAAGCCGCGACGCCTCCGAAGATGTTTGCGATACAACACAAGTTCTATATTCCGAATAATTCTGCGCTCCTGATTTCCGGTGATGTCGATCCGCAACAAGTCTATAAACTTGTTGAGCAATATTTAGGTGATTGGGAACGCGGACCTGCCCCGTTTCCAACATATTTGCCGCCACCTTTTGCGCCACTGAAAAAACAGCTTATCGTTCGAGAGGCGCCGGATGTGCCGATTGTGGCGGTGTCACTCAACTACTTCGGACCGAGTGTGGGCAAAGACGATGAGAATACGTATTGTGCCGATCTATTCTCGACGATCGTTAACAGCAGCACTTCGCATCTTTACAAAGCGCTCGTCGATTCCGGACTTGCGCAAGTTGTTAGCATGAGCTACTACACCCAACAGAATACCGGACCAATCACGATACAACTTCAGGCGGTACCATCGAAGGCAAAGCCGGCAATCGCGAAATTGCAGGAGGAGATGACACATTGGATGTCACCGGATTACTACACCGATCAGGAAATGCATAACGCAGCCGAGAAACTTGCAATTCAACGATTATATGATCAAGAGAACCCAGCGAGTTTCATAACATCATCCGGTTCGTTCGCTTGGGCGATCACTGGTCTTGATTACTACACGCATTACATCGAAAATGTACGGAGCGTGACGCGAGAGCAGCTCAATCAGTATCTCGCAAAATATGTAATCGGCCAACCGTACGTTATGGCTGTCGGGGCAAGCAAGCCAACGCTCGATGCACTCCAACTCAAGGCAACGGAGGTATTGAAATGAGAACTACACAAATCACCAATCTACAATCTTTCATGAAGCGTCGTAGCGGCCTACTCACTGTTCCCCTACTTGCGGTTTTCTTGCTATGTGCAGTCACACCGACGGTTCAAGCACAAGTGCAGGATTTCAAAGTCGATGGTATTCACGTAATCTTGCAGCCGTCAAAGGCCAATCAGATCGTCTCGGTGCTTGTTGGCATCGAAGGTGGGTATGGTCGCGGAGAAACGGAGAATCCGGCATTGGCGGATATCACCGCCAATCTAACAATCGCAAGTGGCTCGGAAAAATATCCGAAGAACACCTATCGTGATGAACTCTCGCGACTTGTCAGCTCGATCTCCGCAGGTGCCGGTTCGTACAGCACCACGTACTCACTCTCTTGCGTCAGACCGAAGTTCGATGAATCTTGGAATATTTTTTCGGATGTCATTCGAAATCCACTTTATGACCAAGACGAACTGGATCATTTGAAGGAGCAATTGGTCACCGAAATTCTTGGCCGTAAAGCTGAACCCGAAGGCTACGCATCGTTCATGGTCGATAGCATTTGGTCTGCCGGGTATCGCACAGGACGTATCGTCGAGGCAGTAGATGTTCAGGCCGTCACGACAGAATCTGCGAAGGCATTTCACGACAAAGAGATCGAGCGTTCGCGCATGACGATTGTTGTGGTCGGCGATATCACAGCGGATATTTTGAAAGCGAAAATCCACAAGGATTTTGGGCCTGTCAAAGCAGGCACGTATAAGCATCAACCGTTCGACAAGATACTCGGCAATCAGCGCACAGATCTGGTTGTCGATGATCGTGTCGTTCCGACAGCCTATATCTTTGGGCGTTATCGTGGCATCGGCCGCAAAGATGCGGACTACTTTCCGTTGCTCATCGGTGCACTGATCCTTGACGACAGACTCTACGAAGAGGTGCGCACGAAACGCAATCTGAGCTATGCACCTCATTCGAGGCTCGGCGGTCGCGGTGGTAATTATTACGGCTCGATCAGCGTGTCGACTACGATGCCGGACTCTACGATCAATGTCATCACTCGCGAGCTGAATAAAATTCGCACCGAAGGCGTGACACCAAAGGAGTTGAAAGACAGACGTGCCGAGTTCATAACGGAATTCTATATGGCTGGGCAGACAAATCTCGCCCAGGCGTTCCGATTGTTCAACGCAGAGATGGAGACGGGCAGTTGGAAGAACGCGCTCAACGTGCTACCGGAGCTAAACAAGGTCACCGTTGCTCAGGTGCAGGCCGCGATGGCGAAATACCTGCACAATGTACTATGGACGGCAGTTGGTGAGCGCTCCAAAATGGATCGGAAGCTCTTTCTCTTCCAATAGGGTTAGTCTCTTTTCAGAACCAATACCGGATCATGAAAAGAACAAACTTTCTGTTTTTGCTCGCTTTTGCTATCGTGACGACTGCGGCTTTCCTATCGTGGGGCTGCAGTTCGACACAGGATATTCACAAAGGAGCGGTGAAGTATGATATTGCTAAGATCGACACGAATCACGGCCTTGGGTATCCTTACGAGTTCAATCGAGCGTTCGATCTTCGCAAGGCAAAGCTCTTCGAGCCTGCTGCCTATGTCTATATAAATCTCTATCCAAAATTCAAAGATAGCGTTGTACATCAGTGCATCGAGATGGAGGATGAGGTTCGCGCGTTCGATACGAATTACTCGGTGCCCTACTACATTCGGCAATCGCTTGCCACCGAAGGCTTGCAAGATCCGGAGATCGTGAATCACAAGACGATGCAAGTCAATAAGCCCGCGCTGAGCGTTCGTTACAAGTGGGCGGATGGCTTGCTCGAAGATCTCTATCAGTACGGCATCAAGTAATCGTAAGTAGTGTAGCAGTCAGAAATTTGAGAAACGAAAAAGCCCACGCATCAAATGCGTGGGCTTTTTTCCTGGTGTCCGGTCTTTCGACCTAAGATCTTACAATACCAATCCGTTCGTCTCAAGTGCAGCGCCTGCCTCGTCACCTTCGGTAAGGATCTCTCCTCCGTCCGGATGGCTAGACTTTCTGTGGCGCTCTTCCTCGACATTGTAGCCGCGAACGCGGGCGTACTCGATCAGCTTGTTCCGCAAAAGCTTTCTGCCGCGGTGCAAACGTGAACGCACTGTCCCTATCGGGCAATCGACAAACTCCGCAATCTCCTCGTAGGTGAATCCTTCGATATCGCATAGGATCACCACAGTCCGGAAGTCCTCCGGGAGAGATTCGACAGCGCGTGTCAGATCGTCATCTAAAAGATTACGATAGAGCTTCGCCTCCATATCGTTCGGATCGGTATATTCCGAACGGATGGTGTTGTAAAAATTTTGAATGTCTTCGTAATCAACTTTATCCGGCTCTTTGCTCTCTTTGCGATAAATGTTGATGTACGAGTTCTTCATGATGCGGAATAGCCACGCCTTGCAGTTCGTGCCAGGCTCAAACTTGTCCCAGAAACGATAGGCCTTCATGTAGGTCTCTTGTAAGAGATCGTTGGCATCGTCGGGATCACCTGTCATTCGAAGTGCGAAGTTATACAGCGCATTAATATGCGGCATAGCTTCACGCTCGAAATCACGGTGGCGGTCCCGTATTCCCTTCTCATCCAATTGGTTCAGCATCAATCCGTAACTCACTTGCTCTTCTCCAGCTTACCTATCATTTCCTCACCGGGGAATTTGTCCCCTATTCACCACTCGCGCCTGTAATCTATATCAGGCAGCCTTTCCACGATCACTCGAATCCCAATACTCCCGAAACCTATTCTTTTCGGCAGATTTCCACGTTTTTGCCCCTACAGACTCCCACTTACTACATATACGTACTGAGCGCTTCCTCAGATGTTCGATCTGCCGTCTTTGGCAGTCTGTCGTTGATACCGATCCAGGTGTTTAGCCTTTTACGGTATTTTGGGCTGGTTTTCGACATTCATGGAGCATGCCTGTCGAAACTCTCGACCGGGATTCTTTTTGAAGAGCCCGGATGTTGTCAAATGTCATTGCGGAAAACCTATGACCACTTAATAAGAGCGGCAAAAGTACGAATTTTTTTGCCGTTTGGCAACTTTTTGGTCAAGATTACTTCAATTTTATTCCTAATTTCTCCATTTTCGCTCGTTCTACTCTATTTACGCCGATTTATTGTTACAACGAGTTTCGTAGACTGTTGTATTCGTAAACTCGCCTCGGATGTTTCATACTTGTCTCACTCGCCCCGGTATACCTCACGGCAAACTTGGTACCAGTCCTTCGCCGCTTTAGTTTAAGACACGCAATCGCTATTTTCTTTCCCAGCTAGTCCGTAGTATGAGATATTATTCACGGAGTTCGAGCGCGAAACGAGATGCACTCCTATATATAACGCTTTAAAGTGCCGAGAGTCACAGCTTAGCTTTCGAAAATTTTTACGAGGTTGTTCAAATGCACCTCACAAAGCGGGATTGACATTTTTTCCGCGTGCGTGGATTTTGGAGTAATCGATTCCAATAGAAAACTTGGGGCTCCCCTCGGGTACCTGATTAACAGAGCGACTGCTCTTAAGTTATGAATCGATACAAAACACGCACAACGAATATGAAAGCGCAACACTTCACTCCAAAACTATTTCCGCAGCACTCGAGTAACTCCACGCAGTCTGAGACTCTTACACGTGCAAGCTCCGGCTTGATCTTTACACTATTCGCTTTATGTATGCTCTATATCGGTGTCCCACCGGTTTTGGCACAGACAGGTGCACTGCAGCTGAGCGTACACATTGCCCCAACAGGTTCGCCACTCAAGAAGGCTTACGTACGATTACTTGAGACGAACCAGTTAGCAATCACCGACGCGAACGGAATCGCTTGGATCAGACGCATTGCACCAGGAAGCTATACAGTTGAAGTAAAGCGGAAAGGATTTGGCACGCAGCGCTTCACGACTGTCGCAATTGACGCCGGGGACACGACGTTAATCGCAATCGCATTGGTGAGCGGACTCACCGACACGATCTGCGCGACTGCATACGCAAAGACAGATAATATTTCCCGATTTGCAATCTCGGAGACCAACGAATCCAGTGCTGACTACGCCCCAATTGAGAAGCGTCGAGCTAACGAGAGTGGCGGTTCCGTTGTAGCAAACCGCGGATCAGTTACGGAGAGACAACAAATACTCCGCCTAACTCCCGGGGTCATTAGCGATGACGCAACAATGGTCAGACGGTATATGCCGAATCCTGCGAGCAACGAGGAATATCATAAGCTCAATGATAACGAATATCTTGCAGCAAGAACGAATCCACTCTCGACATTCTCGATCGACGTGGACGTCGCCTCGTACGCTAATATTCGTCGCTTCCTAACTGCCAACAGCGCACCGCCGATCGATGCAGTTCGAATCGAGGAGATGGTGAATTATTTCAAATATGATTATCCGCAACCGACCGGTAAAGATCCATGCACGATCACGACCGAAGTTGCCGCGTGTCCATGGAACAGCGCACACTCCATTATCGGTATCGGAGTGCAAGCTCGAGAAATCGCAAAGCAAGATCTACCGCCGTCGAATCTTGTTTTTCTGATCGATGTCTCTGGCTCGATGATGCCCGATAACAAGCTGCCGTTACTTAAGCGTGCGTTTCGGTTGCTTGTAAAGGAACTGCGCGCACAGGATCACGTCGCGATCGTTGTCTATGCCGGCAACGCCGGACTCGTACTGCCATCGACTTCCGGTACGCAAAAAGAGAAGATCATCTCCACGCTTGAACATCTCGAAGCTGGCGGATCGACGGCAGGCGGTGAAGGCATTCTCCTTGCGTACAAAATCGCAAAAGAAAACTTCAACGCAAATGGCAACAACCGAGTCATCCTCGCGACTGATGGAGATTTCAACGTTGGACTTACCGGCGAAGGCGATCTTGTTCGCATGATGGAAGAGAAACGCAAAGAAGGAGTCTTCCTTTCTATCCTTGGCGTCGGCGAAGAAAACCTGAAGGACTCTCGTATGGAGCAGATCGCAGATCAAGGAAACGGCAACTACGCGTACTTGGATAATATTCTCGAAGCGGAGAAAGTGCTCGTGACACAAATGGGTGGCACACTTTACACGATTGCAAAGGATGTTAAGATACAGGTCGAATTCAATCCTACAAAAGTCAAGGGTTATCGATTGATCGGCTATGAAGATAGAATGTTAGCAAAAGAAGATTTTAATAATGACCAGAAAGATGCCGGTGAACTTGGCTCTGGACATACCGTGACTGCACTCTATGAATTGATACCGGCGAGTTCGAAAGAGGAAGTGCCGCAGAGCTCGGTGGATTCGCTAAAGTATCAAAAACCGGAGGCGCTCCCGACGGTGAGCACGTCGAACGAGCTACTGACCGTGAAACTGCGCTACAAAGATCCTAAGGATACTGTGAGTAAGCTGATGGAGCATGTTGTCGCAAGCGCAGACGTTGCGAACATCAACGCGGCATCGGATAATTTACGATTCAGCTGTGCGGTTGCAAGCTTTGGTATGCTTTTGAGAAATTCAGAATTCAAAGGAGATGCCACATTAAGCTCGATCAAAGCTCTCGCCGATGGTGCTCGTGGACGAGACGCCGAAGGCTATCGCGCAGAGTTCATCCAAATGCTCAAACGTTACGAACTCATTCAAAGCGAGGCTGCTGCCAAGTAGCAAACGCTGGTAAGCCATCTTAGAATAGGACGGATAGGTCAGATAAGACCGATCCGTCCTATTTTTGGTAGGGCACAAATCCATCCCCTTTGCATCTTCGGAATCAATTTTCTTAGCGGCCCTGTTGCCAAATTAGAAGAAAGTTCGATATTCCGGTCACATTGTTTTTTGGGGTAACTCTTATGCTGAAGAAACCAATCGTAATTATCGCGCTCGCTTTGTGCTGCACCGCGTTTCAATCGTGCACTTCGCTTGTGTACAGTCCGTTTTTGCATTTGCCTGCGGCCCCAATTCGACACGGGCAAGTTTCGATATCGGGCGATGGGAGCGCACTACCATACGCTGATAACTCGGGTGCTATCAGCGGAGTTGAGGGACGCATGACCTATGGAGTCACCGATCATTTTTCTATCTCAGGAGCGGCGTGGGTCAGGACAGACCATCTCGCGCCGTTTTATCTCGACGGAACATCCCTCGATGGCATCATCACACTCACTCATCCCGAGACGACATTCCGAATGGAGGACTACACTCCAGAAACATTTAGTCGATTCGATTTCGCGATCGTTCCAAGAGCGATGAGTCTCTATGGTGGAAACGAACTCGGTCTCGTCGGAAGTGTTAGTGGCGCACTCTGGATGCCCTCCTTCTGGGTGTTTCGCCCCTATGTTGCAACCGGTGCGATTGGGGGTCAAGTGGTAGCAACTAGACAATACGGTGGCACTGGATACGGTTACGGAATGATCAACAATATTGGACTGACTACAACGCTGAATACACATTGGAGCGTCAACGCCGAGCTTGCAAACCCAATCATCTGGACAACGCAATCAAAACTGCTCCATTCTCAGTTTGTACCGAGCTTGTCGTTCAACTACGCATTTTGATCTGCTCCAGAAAAAATCTGTGAAGGTCACTTCGCAAATTTGGCGATGAACAACTTGCCGGAAGTTGTCTGAAGCCTGACGAAATACGCACCGCTTGACAACCGAGAAATATCAAGAGCCTGCGTTGGATTCGCACCGCTGACATTTAAGATGATTCTTCCTTCTGCGTCGAGAATCTCGACATTGCGAGTGATCTCTGAAGCATCTGCAAGATTTGTGTAGATCCTTTCCTGAGCAGGATTCGGATAGAGCGTGAGACCATTTTCGATCGCGATGTTTTCTGCAACTCCATTTCCAGTATAGGTTACCACCTTGCCAATCGGAGTGTTGTGACCGGATTGCGGTCCGGTATTTCCTGCTGGTAATGTTCCATAGTACGTCGCACCGAGCGTGTACGGATAGGTCGCTTTTAAGTTTGAATCGATTGTCGTGAAATAAGCATAGGTGCCATTTGGATAATCTGGTGTGACGCAGAATCTTCCGTTGTGTTCATCGAGATCACCTGAGGTGCTATCGAAAGAAAAATCCTCAATGTAATACCCGAGTGGATATGTCGTTGAAATCGCTGGGCCATTTTGTGCTCCCGTTAATTGCGTGCCATCCGGAAGTGAACTACGGTCCGTAATAGTACGCAGCTTGAATCCTGAGTTCATTCGCTTGATACCTCCCGAACCGTTCTTCTCTGCAAACCCATACGCGCCATAGATCGGAAATCCATCGAATGCGAAACCAATGATCGGCGAGTGATGCGTGCTATCAGTCTCGTCATAGAGGCATCGCGGACTCAGGTGATGATGATACTCCCCGTTCGGAGCAGGATGTCCGAGACACGAATCGAAGGATGCCCCTTCGACCAGAATCGCATTCTGATTCCAAACCCCTTGATTGTTGTAGCTTCGCGCGTCCTTTGCATTAAAAAGGCTGACACCATTCGTCCAAACACCCACGTGCCCAAGCGGTGTTGCGATCTTCCCGCTCCCCTTTTGTGGTGAGCGAGTGATCTTGAATTCGAAATTTTGATTTGCAGGAATGTTCGGATTGCCGTTCCACGGTCCGATATCATAACCGGGAATGCATGAGCAAGTCACATAGACATCCGAATCACTGTACTGCACTTGCTGCACATTCGTCGGAAGTGCGTGATACCCGGTAGCGTGTGTCGTGTTGATGATCCAATGCGTGACGACCGGCGTCACTTGAGCATTTGAAACAGAAGCAGAAAATAGTGTGATGAGGAGTAGAGCAATTTTCTTCATAAATACAATAACCTGTTTACTTCGGAGCGTGCAAAGCACAAGTCTGATAACCTGTGGTTCAAATATAAAACGGAAAATTGTTCGGGACACGACGCAGTGGATCTACACTCCGACTTTGCGATGCTTTATGCCGACTTCGCGACAGGAGTGATCGCTGGGTAGAAACTTTCCTGGGTTTAGCAAACCGTTCGGATTGAACACTTCGCGCACAGCTCTCATCATATCGATATCGACCGGCGCGAACATCCAGCCGAGCGCTTCCTGTTTTTCGATTCCAACTCCGTGCTCGCCCGTGATAGAGCCGCCCTGTGCAATGCAGAGTTTAAGGATCTCCGCGCTCGCTGCGAGGACTGCTGTCACTTGCGCCGGATCGCGCTCATCGTATAAAATCGCGGGATGCAGATTGCCATCTCCGGCATGAAAAATATTCGCGATACGAAGCGAATAGCGCTTGCCTATCTCTGCGATTTTTTCTAAGACATCGGGCAAGGTGTGCCGCGGTATTACACCGTCCTGTGTGTAGTAACTTGGGCTAAGCCTTCCGAGCGCTCCGAATGCTCGCTTGCGTGCTTTCCAAAGTGCGTCCCGCTCCTTCTCGTCCTTGGCTCGACGAATGCTTTTTACTCCAAGCCGTTCAGCATGTTCGATGACTTGCGAAGTAAGACGCTCGATGGAATGTTTACGACCATCGAGCTCGACGATCAGCAGTGCGCCGGCATCAAGCGGGAAGCCCAAATGGAAAGCAGCTTCGAGTGCGCCGAGCACTTCGCGATCGATCATCTCAAGCGCAGCCGGCACGATACCGGACTCAATGATCGCCGAGACTGTTTCCGAAGCCTGCCGTGGAGTCTCAAATTCCATCAGGAGCGTCACGACGGCTTCTGGAATTTGAAGGAGGCGAACGCGGGCTTCGGTTACAATTCCGAGCGTCCCCTCTGAGCCGATAAGCAGTGAGAAGAGCGCAGCGTTATGCTCGCCATCTACTATTCGAAGTTCGCCATTCGGAAAAAGTACTTCGAGTTCGAGAATGTGTTCGGCTGTAGCGCCATATTTTAGGCAATGCGGTCCCCCTGCATTCTCCGCTATATTCCCACCAATCGTACAAGCTGCACCACTTGAAGGATCCGGGGCGAAATAGAGTCCGTAAGGCTTAGCCGCACGTGAAAGATGTGTGTTGACTACACCCGGCTCGACACGTGCCGAGAGATTCTCCCGATCGATCTCAAGAATCTTATTCAGGCGAGTGGTGACAAGCAGGACAGTGTTTTCCGCGACCGCAAGTGCTCCGCCACTCAAACCTGTTCCAGCACCTCGTGTAACAATCGGTAGTTTATGCTGAAGGCAAATTCGCGCTGCGGCTATGAGTTCAGCTTTCGTCTCGGGAATCAGTACAAGCGATGGAGAGAATTTTTCGAGCGTTACTCCATCGGCATCGTATGTGAGTCGATCGGCCTCGCGCCAAAGAATGCGCTCCGGTTTTAAGATACTTGCAAAGATCGCTCGATCGATCATATCAGAAGGCTACCGTGCTGATGGATCCATGACACACTTTTGTCGAAGTGCCCACGCGCGTACTCGCATGACCTTCGACTCGACAAATTCCCACGTGTAGAGTGTAACGATCGCAAATAGCGCCCCGCCGATCACATCGATCACGTAATGATAGCGAAGATAAACCGTCGAGAATATCAGGCTAAGTCCGAGCACCAAGATCACCCAGCGTATCCTCGCTTTGAATTTGAATGCCAACAGCATCGTCAGGACTGTGATATCCACGTGACCGCTTGGGAAAGCATCGCGAGTAACATTGGTGAGGATCGTCGTCATCGGCATCGTCTTATCGATGTTCTCCCCGCTATTTAAAATGTAGCGGAACACATCCGTCAGATAAAACCCCGGCAATTCGTTGGAAAGATTCGAAAAATCATGCAGCGTGAATCGTGGACCGATCGCTGGCAGAAAAAGGTAGCCAACGTACGATAGGAAAAAACCGTAAACGATAATAAAGCGAAGGTCCTGAAGGTCGTCCGACTCTTTATCGTTAAAGTGATGCTCCGGATTTTCTTTGACGTTCCGTCGATAGAGTTCAATCGCAAGCGCAACCGGAAGGAGATAGAACAGAAAATAGGTAAACTGCAAATACTCCGTTAGGATCGGACTCGTGCTAAAATGTGCGAAGAGCCATCGCGTCGGATCGTTACCATTAAAGAGCAGCCGATCAACATAAATCAATGTCGAATCGTAATCATGACCGTGTAAGGAGAAGGAGAGCTTCTCGGTGGTCTTGAAGAGTAACGGTATGAGGAGTCCGAAATAAAACGCGTGTACGAGTTGCATTGCTTCAGTCGCAATACGCGCACGCAAGGAATTGATGACGAGGACAAACGCTAAAGCGATCGCGCTATTGCGAAGTACTAAGTCCCACTCGGTGACTCTTCCCGAGCCGAGCACTGTGACGACAAGCAGAAAACAAATGTAACCGATTGCGAAAACATCGACCGATGTCATCGCTTCGATGACTGGCAAAAATCCCTTCTGTGATCTTGGCGCTTCCGGAGGAACGGACATTCGAATACTGCCGCTGTTAGCCGAACGGGATGAGACACTCCCACTTGCTTGCGTTGGCTCGTTCACAATGTCCTTCTTATCAATCTGCATCTTGACGGGTTAACTGCCTCGGAACACACTTGATTATGCGGTAGGTAAACCATGCGAGAGCGAAAAGAGGTCGATTAATTCGGGAATCGTGAGCTCCTCTGCCCGCTGTTTCAGATAAATTGCTCCCACGGCCTGAGCTCCCAGACCTTCGATCGCCTCCGTTGAGACCAGGCCTTTCAAATTATTCCGGATCGTCTTTCGGCGCATTCGAAATAACTGACGCACGAACGTCTGAAAATTTCCATCCACGAATCCTTGTGGACGCTCGATTCCCGTTCGGGCAAAATAACCCCGCTCCAGATCGATCCGGACCACTGCCGAATCCACTTTTGGAGCAGGTCGAAAGCTTCCGGCTTTGACTTTAAAGAGAAACTCGACCTCACCGAAAAAATTTGCGAGCACCGTGGGAATCCCATACTCCTTTGTTCTCGGTTTGGCACCGAGACGCTCGCCGACTTCGAGTTGCACGAGGAGCACAGCATCTTTGACGACCTCGCGTGCTTCGAGAAGTTTAAATAGGATCGGGGAGGTAATGTAGTACGGAATATTTCCGATTACTCGGATCTTCTCGCCGGCATTCGCCGAATATTTTGCTAAATCAACCTGCAAAAAATCTTCTTCGACTATTACGAACCTGTCCCCTTCGCCTTCAAACATCGTGCGCAATTCGGGGACGGCACGCTCGTCGAGTTCGAAAGCAGTAAGTTGCTTTAATGGAGTCCGAAGCAGCGCTGTCGTGAGCAATCCTGTCCCGGGCCCGATCTCGATAAACGAATCACCCGGCTTAACAGCGGCTGCCTTAACGATCCGGTGATGGATCGCTGGGTCGATCAGGAAATGCTGCCCAAGTGATTTACGTGCGGCCAGTTGCATAGTGAATGCCAGTTGGATTAGTGAATGCAAAGATACCGCGCAAAGTGTGACGGTCGGCGGTATCTTTGCAAGAGATATCTGGACACATTTATTATTTTTCGAATGCCGATAGCACTATCGACTTGGAAGCACGGATTTGAACCGAACCGTATCACCTACGAAGCTCTCGCGGCGGGACGTTCGTCGCTCGATGCAGTGGAGTTCGGTGCAAAATATTGCGAGGCCGATCTGACCTGTATGTCGGTGGGCCGCGGTTCGATACCGGATGACATAGGCAAGCTTAGTCTTGATGCTTCGATCATGTCACATGATGGTTCGTGCGGATCGGTTGCCTTCGTGCAGCATTATCTCCACGTCATTTCGATCGCTCGACGAGTGATGGAACGTACACCTCACATCATGCTTGCCGGTGAAGGTGCCGAGCTATTCGCTATGCGCGAAGGATTTCCACGCGAGGATCTTATCACCGAACGTGCTCGTACACTGTACGAACGTTGGCAGGCGCAGCCGAATAAACTTCGCGTTAGGTTACGTCGAGCCGGTGAAGGTGAACATGAATACGTTTTTGAAGAAACGGACGAAGCCGGCACGCATGAAGAAATTCCGCGTGAAGCACTGGATCACTCGCGCAATGCATCACATGATACTATTGGATTATTGGGACTGGACAATGAAGGCAAACTTGCTGGGGCTTGCACAACCTCCGGGCTCGCGTTTAAAATGCATGGACGCGTGGGTGATTCACCGATTATCGGCGCCGGACTCTATGTCGATGGCGAGGTTGCCGGTGCGGTTGCGACGGGGATTGGTGAACTGATGATGCGAGCTTGCTCCGCTTTTCATATCGTCGAACAAATACGTCAAGGCGCCGAACCCGCGCAAGCGTGTGAGGAGGCATTGCTCAGAATTCGAAAAGATAAACATCTCACCGATGACATGCAAGTCGGGGTGATGGTCATTCGTCGCGATGGTGTCTGGGCAGCGCGTGGGTTGCGTCCGGGGTTTCAGTTTGCCGCGGCAAGCAAAAAAATGGGCGGCGTCAATACACTCTATGACGCCAATTTTAATAGCTTCACACCTGCAACGTAAACTATGAGTGATCAGCCTCTTGCGGTTATTACCGGTGCAGGCCGCGGCATAGGTCGTGCGATTGCCGATGTATTTGCTGCTTCGGGAATTCGTGTTACACTTTGTGCACGCACACTTTCTGAGGTGGAATCCGTTGCAGAAAATATTCGGCTCAGTGGTGGTGAGGCATTTGCCCTCAGGTGTGACGTCAGTTCTGCCGAAAGTGTGAGAGCACTCCACGCAGAAATTTCTTCGACCGTCGGGCTCGCGTCGATACTCGTAAACAATGCCGGCATCGCTACTTCGGCAAAACTGGAAGCGACGAGTGATGAGCTTTGGGAGCAGACGATCGGTGTAAATCTTCGCGGACCGTTTCTGATGACGCGTGCTTTTGTACCGGATATGCGAACACTCGGTGGTGGTAGGATTATCTCCATCGCATCCACGGCTGCACTCGAAGGTTTTCCTTATACATCGGCCTACACCGCATCGAAACACGGATTGCTTGGGCTCACTCGGGCTCTCGCGATAGAACTCCAACGCAGCAATATTTCCGCAAATGTGCTTTGCCCGGGATTCGTCCGAACCTCGATTCTGGAGGATAGCATTCGCAACATTGTCGCAAGGACAGGTAAATCTGAAGAGTCCGCAGAACAAGATCTGGCAAGGCTAAATAAGGAGGGGCGACTCATCGAGCCAATTGAGGTCGCAGAGGCCGCCTTGAAGCTCCTATTGCTTCCAAAAGAGACTACCGGCCTCGCTTTCGACCTCGACGGCAACGTGCTCGCGTAAGGTGGCAGCTGGAAAGCATTTCGCCCTTGAGCCGGATTCGCGGGCAGAGATTTTTATTAATTCCGTATTAGCACCCTCTGAAACTGAACTCCTCGAATCCCGTATTACGTTGTAATAGCATCACTTGTTCAGCATTAGCTTCCGTTTTTTTTTGACACCACTTCGAAGGCGCAAGATATTAGTTGAGAGAAACATTTCAATACTCCGAGACCCACACGCCGCGAGAGAAAGCGGCACTCGTTACGATCATTACCAAGAGCGATGCGCTCGGCAGGCGTACCGCTGAAGAGCATCTCGAAGAGCTCGGTCTGTTGGCCGATACCGCCGGAGCGGATATTCTTCTCAAGATCACACAAGAGAGAGCCAAACCTGATGGCGCACTTTATCTCGGCAAAGGAAAAGTCGAAGAGTTGAAGACGCACGTCGAGATGTTGGGCCTTCAGATCGTGATTTTCGATGATGATCTTTCTCCTGTCCAGATCCGAAATTTAGAGAAGGAGCTTGGTGTCAAAATTCTTGATCGCTCGGCGCTCATTCTCGACATCTTCGCATCGCGTGCAAGAACACGTGAAGCCAAAACGCAGATCGAACTTGCGCAGCTTGAGTATTTGCTGCCACGTCTTACTCGTGCATGGACACATCTATCCAAACAATTCGGCGGCATCGGCACAAAAGGTCCCGGTGAAACACAGATCGAAACCGATCGACGAATGATCGGTGTGCGGATCTCGCATCTGAAAGAGAAGCTTCTCGATATCGAGCAACAACAAAAGACGAGGCGCTTGAGCCGCAATGAAGAGCTATCACGCGTTGCACTCGTAGGTTATACGAATGCCGGAAAATCTTCGCTGCTTAATGTGCTCGCGATCGACAAACGCTCCGAAGTATTTGTCGAAGATAGGCTTTTTGCTACGCTCGATGCAACGACTCGCGCAGCCGAGCTTTCGCATGCGCGGAAAATACTCGTTACCGACACCGTAGGTTTTATTCGCAAACTTCCGGCAAAACTTGTTGCCTCGTTTCGCACAACGCTTTCGGAAGTTAAAGAAGCCGATATTCTTTTGCATGTCGTCGATGCCAGCAACTCGCAGTTCGAAGATCAGATCGATGTAGTAGATAAGACGCTTCGAGATCTCGGTGCCGATGATAAGCCTGTCATCATGGTTTTTAATAAGATCGATGCGATGACCGATGAAGATCGTGCTGCGACGCAGCATCTTCGTGTGCGATATCCGCACGCTGTTTTCATCAGCGCTGCGCGCGGAATTGGAATTGGTCAACTTAAAGACGAAATCGAAAAAGTGATCAGCGAAGGTTCGTTCGAGATCACCGTCGAAATTCCACTTACGCATTATGAGATCGCCTCACGCTTGCACGAACTCGGGCAAGTGAGCGAACGCATTTTCACCGACACACACGTGAGGCTCAAACTTCGTGTGCATATACGCAATAAAGAGCGCGTCGAGCGTTTGCTCGCAACCGCAGCCTAAGTATCCATACACAAAAATATGAAAGCATCACTTCGACTTGATCACGATCTGAGGTTTATCGGCAGAAGCGAGACCGGTCATGAGACAGCATTCGATACTACCGTTGCCGGTGGCGGCTCAGACTCCGCCGGGAGTCCGATGGAGATCTTGCTCGAAGCCGCGAGCGCATGCGCATCGATGGATGTATTGATCATTCTGAGAAAAAAGCGCAGAACCGTCACGGCGCTAAACATCGAACTCGATTCCGAACGGGCAACGACGCATCCAAAAGTGTTTGTGAAGATACACATGTCATTTAAGGTGACGAGCCCGGACGCTACGCAAGAAGAACTTGAGCGGGCGGTCGATCTTTCCATGACAACCTATTGTAGTGTCGGCGGGTCGTTGCGTAAGGGTGGCTGCGACATCACTTGGGACGCGCAGATCATTCGGCCAGACTGAGCATTACGGTTCGCCAGTTTATCTCTCTCTTCTTTTTCAACTCTCGATTTGGACTGATCACTCAAATAATTCAACAATATATTCGCTTGAGCTTATGGCCTTAGCGGTCTCTCTCCTTGACATTTCCGAAATGAGAGTAGCAACGCTTACCTTACTTTTGCTTGTAGTATTATCCCTCACGGGCGAAGCAGCCGCGCAAACGGATAGCTTGCAAAGTCGGAGCGAGACCATCCGAGGTAAGGTGGTCAGCGTGCAATCGCACCTTCCGATACCACGCGCACGCGTGGCTATCGAAGGGACGAAGCTCGGTGCGATCGCTTCGGAAGAAGGCGAGTATCGCATTGCGAAAGTACCGGTTGGTCACTACACACTTCGCGCATCGTCGACAGGATACACGCAGGCGACGCAAGAGGTCGTTGTGCGTTCGGCACATCAAGTCGTGCTCGATTTTGAATTAGCAGAAAAAGCCGTTCAAGGTGATACGCTGACTGTTGTCGGTTCTGAAGCACTCGCTACGATCAACCGCATTGCTGTCGTCAGTGCAACACCATTCAGCGTTGAAGATGTGAACCGTTACGCTGCGGCGTTTCAGGATCCCTCACGCATGGCGGAGAATTTTGCAGGAGTCTTTGGTCGAGGTACGTCCAACAATTATATCGTTGTGCGTGGTGGATCGCCGAGTGAGTTGCTTTGGCGATTGGATGGTATTGATATACCAAATCCGAATCACTTCGGTAAAAGCGGATCGAGTGGCGGACTGATCAGCGCGATCAATAGCGCAACACTTGGGAACAGCGATTTTTTTACGGGCGCATTCCCAGCCGAATACGGCACACGACTCAGTGCGGTCTTTGATCTACACACGCGTAACGGCAATACCGAACGACCTGAAGGCCGAGCGGAGATCAGTTTGAATGGGCTGGAAGCTTTAGGTGAAGCACCGCTTCCGGGTATTGCGGGCGGTTCGGTACTTGTGGGCTATCGCCACTCGACGCTTAGCGTGCTGCGTCAGATCGGACTCTTGAACTATGAAAAGCTTCCGAACTTTGATGATGCCTCGATGAAGCTACATGTTCCGATCGGTAGTTACGATGAGATTAATGGCACCGGATTATGGGGCACCGCAGCTCTGGACATAAAGAACAGCACGGATCAAGAGCTCGGTGCGGGCTCCGGAATTCTGGTGGGTGGTCTCGATTGGCAGCACATTTTTTCTTCTGAGGTAATAAGTCATTTGCGGATTAATCACGTCGAGAATAGATTTGATGAAGGGTTGGGTGACGGAACAGAGCGGACCAAGATAGCTTACAATACTGCAAAAGCGGAGCTCACGTTCACACCGAGTCTCGTGCATAGTTTTGAGATCGGCGCAACTGCACAGCACGCAATATTTGATCTGAGTCAGAGTGGTGCGCGTGTCTTTGACACCTCGCAGCATGCCAACTTTTACATGGCGTATCTAAATTGGAATTGGCACGTGCTTCCGCAACTCACGCTCAATTCCGGAATCTACAGCCAATTTATTTCTCTGGATACCGGCAGTTCTTATGAGCCACGCGTTTCTCTGGAATGGGCACCGAGTGAGGAACATGCATTCGCGATTGCGTTCGGAGTGCATCGTCAGCCGGAGCCAATCGAGTTCACGCAAGCGCTGCATTATGTCGCAGGTTATACCTATCGACCTGAACCAGACTTAATGCTTAAGGCAGAAGCATACCTGAAAGATTATTCTCATGTTCCCGTGCATCGGTACTCGCTGGATAGTTACTCATATCTCAACGAAGGATTTGCACAACGAAGGGATAACGCAAGCACGATAAGCACCGGCGTTGGGCGAGCATACGGTGCGGAGTTCACGCTGCTCAAACATTATGCTTCAGGTTATTATGTTACAGCAACGGCATCGCTTGTCCGGCAGGAGTTTGCAGGTTCGGATAACATCTGGCACTTTGGTTCATTCGACAATCGGTATATCCTAAATCTTGTTTCGGGTTATGATATTGCGCTCAGCACATCATCGACGCTCACACTTAGCGAAAAATTTACTGTCGCCGGTGGCGGAATGTACACACCGATCGATCTCGTCGCTTCACAAACGATTGGCCGAGAGGTCGCGGATTCCAGCAACGCTTATGGTGCGCGCAATCCCGCATACGTACGTCTTGACGTGAACGCGGAATTCAGATTCAATTGGAGCGCCTCCGCACTCACGCTCTATGTGTCGATACTGAATGCACTGAATATTAAGAATATCACCAGCCGCTACTACGAGGAGACATTCGATCCGATCCGTGGAGGTGTGATCGGCAGCATTCATGAAGATTCGGATCTGCCTATTCTCCCAATCGTTGGAATTCGATTCGAATTCTAAAGTGCATTCCAAACAGTTTTGCACGAAAGGAGGTCTCGGTAGACAAGTACAAATTTCTTAGTATATTCGCGTTGAGTGTTGTCTCATCACCAATTCAGAACTAAGCATGATCAAGCAATTCAAATTGTTTCTCACAAGTACTAATGCCTTGGCCTTAGCCGTCGGCGTAATTATCGGCGCAGCTACAGGCAAGGTTGTCTCGGCGGTTGTCGGAGATCTCTTGATGCCGATCATTAGTCTGATCTTACCAGCCGGCGATTGGCGTAACGCAGAGTTCATCCTCAAATCGACCACGGATGCAGCTGGAAAGGTAAGTGTCACGTCGATCAAGTATGGCGATCTCGCCGGTACCGTAATTGATTTCCTAGTCATCGCGTATATCGTCTACCTGATCGCGAAGTCATTTATTCCTAAGGTTGTTCCTGCTGCTACGAAGGTCTGCCCGGAATGTTTAGAAGTTGTACCACTCGCAGCGCGCAAGTGCAAATCGTGTGGCTCACCGGTTTAACTATGCCTCTTTAAAATGCAAAAGGGCCGCAACGATTGCGGCCCTTTTTTTTCTCCCACTTATTCATTCTAATCCCTTAAAGCTTTTCGAGTATCGCTTCACGGATCGCGCGCTGCATTGGGGTTGCATCGGGATTCGGCTCGTAAGCGTGTGCCTCCTCTTTTGGCGAGCTTTCGCGTGCTGCATCAAGGTCAATCGTCACGTCCATCGGCTTACCGCCACGTAAAATACCAAGCTTCACGCTCTTTGCATCACCCGGACTTGTGAGCTTGTCGAGATTTTCGAGTGATAGTTTTTCGCCATTTATTGTCACGAGGTCGTCACCTGCTTGTAGACCTGCCTTCGCCAGCGCGCCCGAACTGCCAACATCGGCTAACGTAAGATTTCCTGTCGCGCTGTTGATACCAATGCGTGTGGACTGATGCAGCTTCGCACCATTCGCCGTATCGACGACGGTTTTGCGTAGTCCCATCTTTGTCAAGTATGTTTCGAGGGGCAGCGAATCTGTACCGGCAATATAGTGCGAATAAAAATCGGAAAGATCGGTACCGGAGAGTTTACTAATGTGCCCGATCAGATCAGCATCCTTAAATGTTTTGCCTTGCTTGGCTTCTTTGTTCAGTGCAAGCATGACATCATCGAGCGATTTCTTATTTTGCGTTTGCGTCCGGATTTCTATATCAAGCAACAATCCAACCAACGGGCCCTTCGTGTAAAAGAGCTCTGCATATTCCAGATCGAAAGCGCTCTCCATGATCGAAAGCTGCTCGAGCGAATACTCTCTCGCACCTTTGGCATAAAGCATCGCATTCAACCAGTTACGAATATCATCGTAGAAATTCCATGTCGGTACGATCTTCGCGCGGGTCAGAAGTGTGTGTGCGTAATAATCGGTGATACCTTCTGCGAGCCAAAGACTTGTCGTCTTAACGCGCTCCGTATAATCAAACGGACCGAGTAGCGACGAATGAATTCGCTTCACATTCCAAAGATGAAAAAATTCATGCGAGAGAATACTCAAGCCGAACGACTTGAAGGAATTCCACGGAAGATTCACGAGTAAATAATCGCTTGAGTTCGCATGCTCCAGAGCACCTTGTGCGCCGGAAGGCAAATTAAAAACGGTCGGTGCGTATATCAAGAATGTGTAATGCTTGAACGGAGTATCATGGAAGAACTCCGTCTCGGCACGCACAATTTGTTTTGTATATTCGGCTAAAGAATCCATCGGAAACGGACGGCTGCTCACAAGTACAACATCGTATTTTGCTGTGCCTTCATCAAATGTGCGCGTCTGAAATTGTGGGCCCGCCATGATGGGTGCATCGACGAGTTCATCGTAGTCTTTTGCGACGAAATCAATGTGCCGAAATTCCCCGGCCTGTTCCGGCAACTTGGATGGAGCCGGGTCGAGTGCAGTAGCAAGATGCCAAGCTTCAGGCTTACTATAATGTACTGTTGCCGGCCACCCTTTGTGATCGTTCAAATACCCGAATAGACATGTTGCGTTCGCAAAAAAGAATGCCGAGTCCATGTTCGCCATACCAAAATAGAGACTCGTCGTATCCTTATGACTGTCCAGAATATCGTAGGATATCTCCGCAAGATGTTGCGCACCCGCAATCTCCCAACGATCATCGTTGATGCGCTTGATACTTAGTGCTTTGCCCTTCTCATCCATTGCAGTAATGCCGTGCACATACAGGCCATAATGCGTGACGCTATACGCACCCGGCGCCCAGACAGGCATTTGAAACGAGGCAGTCGAAGCACCGGCACCAGTCGGACGAAGCGTGACGTGCACATAATGCTTTGCCGTTTCATGCAGATCGACTGTATAGTTCAATCGCTGAGCGCGAGTGAGGCCGTTCATCGAAACGGAGAAGAGTAGGAAAAAAGCGAGTAACTGGTACTTTGGTCTCATAACAAAAGAAAATATATGCGCAATACAGGGATGCGCAAAAATTACCGAGTGCAGAAGAGTAGCCACTACTGACGAAATAGGATCGGAAATTGTTTCAGCAATCTACCCCCGAAATGTAGTAACGTCCTAGAGCAAGATTAAGAAAGTTTGGCTCCGATGAGCGTCATGAATTCCGCCCGAGTCTGTGACTCCTTGAACGATCCAAGCATCGTGCTCGTAACCGTCAGAGAGTTTTGCTTTTCGACACCACGCATCATCATACACATGTGCCTCGCTTCGCAAACAACTGCCACTCCTTGCGGATCAAGGTATTTTTGGATCGTGTCCGCTATTTCTCGAGTCATGCGTTCCTGTACCTGCAATCTGCGACTGAACACGTCGACAATACGCGGTAACTTTGAAAGTCCGACGATACGGCCTTTCGGAATGTAGGCAATATGTGCACGACCGAAGAATGGCAGCAAATGATGCTCGCACATCGAGAAGAAATCGATGTCTTTGACGATCACCATTTCGTCATACGGTTCTTCGAAGATGGCACCGTTGAGCACCTTCTCGATATCCATCGTATAGCCACTCGTCAGAAACTCCGCAGCTTTGGCAGCACGATGTGGCGTGCGTCGAAGTCCGACACGCGTCGGATCCTCTCCGATCTCTTCGAGCAATGCGTGATAGATTTTTCTCAGGGCTGGTGAGGAATCCACCTCCCCTTCAGCGGCTCCGCTAAAACACGTAGAAGATTCGATCGCATCGCGCCTCGCAGACGGGACGCCTGACATATCCTCAGAACGTGAAGGCAAAACAGTAACTGGTGCCATATCGGTCAAAAATAAAAGAAAAAGTTGTAAATAGCTTGTGAGTACGTATTCGCTTCGATCTATTTTACCGTGCGCTCTATTTTACCGTGCGCTCTATTTTACCGTGCACTCTATTTTACGCTGCGCTCACTATCGAGCATGGCTTTTTCGGAGAACTGTGGAATCCTGCCGACAGGTTCACCACGATACTCGACAAAATTATTCTCACTCTCGAATACTCTGATCGCGAACAACTTGCCATCCGTGATCGCCGGTTGCAGCATGCCCCAAAAGACGATCGCGATATTCTCGGCTGTCGGAATAATGCCTCGCAACTCCGGTACATCATGATTCAAATGCTTGTGATCGACTTTATCGATGATGTGCTCATCCATCAATCTCGATAATTTTTTTAGGTCGATGACGTATCCGGTATCTTCGTGCGGCACACCCGCTACCGTGACTTCGATAGTATAGTTGTGCCCGTGACCTCGCGGATTGTTGCACTTATCAAATATTGCCTCGTTCTGCGCTTCCGAAAAGCCGGGGTTGTAGAGGCGATGCGCCGCCGAAAAATGTGCTTTGCGTGTGACGTAAACCATAGTAACTTCCTAATTTAATAAGCTTTTGTTTTTTCACCACATCCTTTACCCGCCGTAAACGCTACGCCAGCACTTCGCTGAGATCCGCAAGCAAGGATGCTCGTTGCTCGTTTGTGAGTGTTGTTGAGTACGCATAATTCTTATGTCGCGAGATCATCGTGACGGGCGCTTGCGATGAACGCATCTGCTCGACATCTGTCTCGTTCAACTGCCAGCGCAAGTATTGCACAGCGCTTATACGGTCAACCGACGATTGCGCTTCGTCGAATATTGCGGGAATCTCGTGCTCGCCGATAACAAGAAAAATAGAATTATGACCGAGCCCTACGAGCGAATCAAGGATCGGGCGAATTTGATCTTTGTCGGTGATCTCGACAAGCAGCGTCGCCGAGAGCTCTGAATCGCCAGGTATTAGTGCATTATACACGTCCACCTCGGATTGCATTCCTTCGTCGGTAATGATGCGCTCCGTTCGAAGCATCTCTTGAATCTGAAACAGAACAGTGTTGCGATTCTCAAATATAAAAGTCATGTTTGGTCCGAGTGCAACGCGGCGATTCTTCTTTTCCGCGATGATGCTTGTCCGGTTGTCATTCCGAATTTTTTCGTACTCGTAAATATTCTTAACGTCAGATAACTCGATTGGTCTCATATTGGATATCTCCTTTGTATTAGTATTAAACTATGTTTGCTCTTTCGTGCACATGCTCCTTGAGTCCCATTGCGACGTAGAGCAGTTCGATCGGATGCAACGGATCTTCCCCTGTGCCTTCTTCGATGTGCAAATGTGCGAGCACACAATCGCTCACGACTGTTGCTGGTCGGTTCTTCTCGATCGCGGTGAATAATTTCTTCCCCACTTCGAGCGAAATCTCATAATACTCTTTCTTCATCGACCACGATCCATCGTGCCCGGAACATTGCTGAATCATTGTGACGGTTGCTCCTGGCAAGAGCTTCAACAGTTCTCGCGATGGAAAACCGATGCTCTGAAATTTTAGATGACACGGCAGATGATACGAGATCGACTCCCCAACTGCCACCGGAAATTCGAGCTTGATCTTTTTTTGTTTATGTAGAAAAAGTAGGTACTCGCACGGATCCATTACCGCCGCCTGTATCTCCTTCGCGGCAGCCTTATCTGTCGCATAATTTTCGTACTCATCGCGTGTCATCAGCGAGCAACTTGGGCTCATCGCAATGAGCTTATATCCTCTGCGAACAACCGGCAACAATCTTGCTACGTTACGATCCACCTTTTGTGTTACAGCTTTGATATCGCCCGTGCCGAGCTCCGGCATTCCGCAACATTCCTGTTCAGGAGCCACGACTTGCACTCCGTGCTTTTCCAGCATCTCGACGTACTGCTTGCCAATCCACGGCTTGTTGTTGTTCACCATGCAGGTGTAGAAGATCGCTGCATACGCAACCGGCTCTTTGATCTCTACTTTCGGTCGGTTGTCGATCCAATCACGAAACGTATCGCCATAATATTTCGGAAGCTTTTTGTCGCGATGGATTCCGATTGTCTTTTCCATCAACATGCGAACGCTCGGGTTGTTATTCGCCCAGTTCATCACTGCCGGAATTGCAGAGCCGATCGCACCCGTTCGGTCGGCATCACCGAGAAATTCGTCCCGAATGGTTTCGCTGAGATTTTTACCGCTCTCTTTCACATCGATCGCTTGTGCACGCAAAAGCAGCCTCGGAAAATCAAGCATGTATTCATGCGGAGGCGTATAGGGACACTTCGGATAGCAGAGCTTGCATTGATAGCAATAATCGACTACCTTTTTGTAATCCTTCTGATCAAGTTGTAAGACCGGATCGTCGCTACCATGACCTGCGGCAGTTTGGACATTATCGATCTCTTCGAGTCGATCGAAAACGTCATTGAACGGTGGGCACAATCCATCACACAATCTGCAACCATTGCAGACATCCATCACTCTTGTGAATTCCTGATCCAGATCTTGCTTATTCCAATAGCGCACATCGTGCGGATCAAATACCATCATAGCGTTTGCCTATCTTGTCTTAACCATTGCCTATTCGTCTTCGCAACAGAGTATCCTAAAAAATACACTACCCTGCACCGCAGTAGACTTCCCTTCTTTGACTATTCTTGCGACATGGCTCGTTTGCACGAACACAACTTCGCTTGCACGATCTCAAAAGTTCAGAATTTCACGGTGCGTGTACAGGGTAGCGACGTGATATATTATTTATATGTTGAGCGAGTATACTTGCGTACTATCCCTCCCGCGCTATGAGCTTTGGCCCATAGAACATTTTTGTGTTGTCCATATTCGCAGAACATCATCTTACACGAACACCACCCATCACGCGTCGATAGTGTCGGAAGCCTTTTGGAAACGGCCGGCATGCGATTTCTCCGCGCGGGCAAGTGTCTCGAACCACTGCGCGATCTCATCGAAGCCTTCTTCACGAGCCATCTTGCTGAAGCCCGGGTACATTTCCGTGTACTCGTAGGTTTCACCGGCGATAGCCGATTGAAGATTAATCGCAGTATCGCCCACCGGCAAACCGGTTGCTGGGTCACCGACCTCTGAAAGGAATTCCATGTGACCGAACGCATGCCCTGTTTCGCCTTCTGCCGTATCACGGAACACACCAGCGATATCCGGATAGCCTTCGATGTCGGCCTGACGTGCAAAATAAAGATAACGTCGGTTCGCCTGCGATTCGCCGGCAAAACCTTCCTTCAGATTCTCGAATGTCTTTGATCCTTTGAGAGTTGCCATATTCTTTTTTACTCCTTGAAAAACGTGAAATGAATGTTAACTAAAATCTATCTTTCTGCCTATCTGTCTTTCTGACTATCTATCCTTCTGCCTATCTATTCTACTACACTTTGTTGCTTAGCTGGGCAAGCCGCTTGGATCGCCACGTGTTGATCAACCCGTCAACACCAAACACGACGATCGGGAAGTATAGCCCTTCTAATAGTATCTGAATCCGTGGCAATGAAAAAAAAGCCATCACCAGAAGTGTATACCCGATGCACCACAATCCGATCAATTGAATTCCGACGATCTGCGGTGAAGCTAAGCGTGCACGGCTCTTTCGCAGGCGCACACATCCATAAATTAGCAACCCAAGCGTGGGCAAATAAATCAGCACGTAAGCTGGCGTTCTTGCGGCCGCACTATACCAATCAATACCCCACAACAACACCGCTTTTTTCCACGCAAGTACGAACGCATCAACCGGATTTGCTTTGATCCATTCAGAAGAAGCTTGCGCATTAAATGCAGCATACCTTGCCTCAATGTCCTTTTCGACGATGCCATTCGGTAGAATGATATTCCACATCGAGTCGGTGGTCCAGATAGCTTGTCCGTGCTCATCCCATGAACTACCTGTTGCGCCGGGATGATTGCCTCTCCAAAAATTAAAACTGCCGCTCGAACTTCCCGGAATCAGTTTGTGAAACACCTGATAATTTCGAATCGTCCACGGCGCGAGCACACAAACCATCGCAATCAGAGTGACTACAATACTTGATTTGAATTTCCGAATTAAGTCACGCTCTCGATACCCGATGAATGTGATCGTGAGCACCACAAATGCAGGTGACTCCGCACGAAAATATCCGAGCAGCCCTGCAACCACGCCCCATTGCAGCGCCGCTTGCATAACGCCGTTTCCACTGCGAATGCGCTCGATCAATCGCAGCGAGCACAACATCAAGAGTGCATTTAAAAAGAGAACGGGCGTAGCAACTCCAAATGTTGTTACTGCAAATACGAATGGCGGATAGATCGCTGCGAGCCACAGCCCAAGTTTCTCGATACGCGAATCGCTAAAGAGTCGATCTAAGATTCTGCCGATCAGGTAAACGAACAGCACCGCAAGAATAACTTGCTCGAGGTATATGGCGATGTAACCGAAAAGATTATCACCGAATAGAAAAAGTCCAACCGATTGTAGTAGCACTTCGCCGGGTGGCATGAATGCTGTCGGAAGTGTAACCTTTGGCAACCCTCCGACCCACCATGTGTACGAGTACCCTTCGCCATGTATTAAGTGGCGCGCAATATCACCATATTCCCAAAGATTTGGATTGGTGATATGAGCAAATGTCATCGCACCCACTCTTACAATAAACGCAACCAACAACGGAATACCATAGCCCGCCGGAAGCAGCGTGCGCTTTGGCGTCGAAGGGTGCATTGTAGTCATCGATGGATTCGAACTTCGTGGCATTATTATGCAGCGTTGCAGGTAGCACAGAGTCCGTAGAGGTCAAGACGATAATCGGTGACGAGTGCATTTCGCAACGGTCCACCACGCTTCTTAATCAACTTCGTTTCGAGGGAGCGCGGCAAGTCATGTACGGCACCGCATTTAGTGCAAACAAAATGCTCGTGCTGCTCCGTCATGCCATCGTAGCGAGCGGCTCCACCGATAAATTGCACCTCGCGAATCCTGCCATCTTCGACCAACAGTCCCAAATTACGATACACCGTCCCGAGCGAAAGCGAAGGAAGCTTTCGTTTAGCAACGCGATAGACCTCTTCGGCCGAAGGGTGCGAGTGCGATCGTTTGACGACCTCGAGCACAACGGTCCGCTGATTTGTTGAACGGCGTTGTGGGATTTCGGTAGGGGTAGAAGTTCTTTGAGTCGGCATATTCACGTTCTGCGTTTACCATTAGCTAATAAATAGTAATAATTACTATTAGTGATATAGTGAAAGCCGTTCTCACGTATAATGATTCCAAAGGGGCGGTGTATCCGTCCCGAACTCTTCATTCACTCACGAGCGTTTGATCTATCCGTGGTGCTTTGACCTATCGCAACAGCTTGCTGCCACGTTAAAGAAAAGCTAAAGCGTTGCACCGCCAGAGCCCATTTGCGGCCCCGAGCGTAACACCCGATAGGTCAACAGCCTTATCGGGTTTTTTGATGGACTTTTGTTGAATGGACTATTCTTGGATAGCGATCGTATGAGCTTCTTATCTTTTCTGAACGAGCGTGTGCTCGTGTTCGATGGTGCTACCGGCACCAATTTACAAACGCAGGATCTTACGCCGGATGATTTTGGCGGTGAACATTTTGCGGGTTGCAATGAATATCTTATTCGTACAAAGCCCTCGGCCGTTGAGAAAGTCCATACCGATTTTCTCGAAGCCGGTGCAGATGTAATCGAGACGGATACGTTCGGTACATCATCGATCGTGCTTGCAGAGTATGGCCTCGAAAGCATTGCCTATGAGCTTTCGAAAGAGGGCGCTGCGATCGCAAAGAAACTCGCGATGCAATATTCGACCAAAGCGAAACCAAGATTTGTCGCTGGCTCCATCGGTCCAACGACAAAGCTTCCATCGCTCTTGCACATTTCCTTTGACGCGATGCGTGATAGCTACTACGAGCAGATGAACGGACTGCTCGATGGTGGTGCTGATCTTTTTATTATCGAGACGTGTCAAGATCTATTGCAGATCAAAGCTGCACTTGCGGCAGCGCAAGATCTTTTTCGCGATAAGCGCGTACAACTTCCGGTCATCACATCTGTCACAATCGAGACGATGGGCACGATGCTCATGGGTACCGAGATCGGGGCGGCACTCACTACGCTTGAGCCCTATGACCTGATCACATCTATCGGTATGAACTGTGCAACAGGACCGCAAGAGATGGAAGAGAACGTGCGGTACTTAACACAGAACTCTCCGCTGCCCGTATTCTGCATGCCGAATGCAGGATTGCCGGAGAATGTCGGCGGTGTCGCACACTATCACTTGAGTCCGGAGGATCTTGAAAAATGGATGAGCCATTTTGTCGGTGATCTCGGCGTCTCTATTGTCGGTGGTTGCTGCGGAACAACTGTGGCGCACATCAAGCGCCTCGCCGATCTTGCAACACGTATCACTCCCGCTCGTCGCGAAGTGACATGGACTCCCTCTGCATCTTCGATCTATTCGAGCGTTCCATTGCATCTGGAGCCCGCACCCGTTATCGTCGGTGAGCGCTGCAATACGAACGGCTCAAAGAAATTCCGTGATCTGATTCTTGCTGAAGATTATGACGCAGCGGTTGCAATGGCTAAAGAGCAAGTCAAAGAGGGTGCGCACATGCTTGACATTTGCGTTGCGTATGTCGGACGTGATGAGGTTCGCGATATGCACGAAGTCATGACACGTTTAAATACGCAGATCTCCGTGCCACTGGTCATCGACTCCACCGAGTATCCCGTCATCGAAGAAGCGTTGAAACTCTATGCAGGCCGGTCGATCGTCAACTCGATCAACATGGAAGATGGCGAAGAGCGTATGGCGCATGTTTTGCCCCTATGTAAGAAATATGGTGCGGCGGTTATCGCGCTCACCATCGACGAAGATGGCATGGCAAAAACGCGTGAGAAGAAATTTGAGATCGCTGAGCGTATCATTGATATCTCAGTCAACAAATATGGCATGCGTGAAGAAGATATTCTCTTCGATACGCTTACCTTCACACTTGGCTCCGGCGACGATGAGTTTCGCAAGGCGGGAATCGAGACGATTGAAGCAATTCGTATGATCAAGGCTGCCCATCCAAAGTGCCGGACAATACTTGGCGTATCGAATATTTCATTCGGTCTAAATCCGCATTCACGCCACGTGCTCAACTCCGTGTTCCTCCATTTTGCTATCGAGGCGGGGCTTGATATGGCGATTGTCCATGGCGCTAAGATCATGCCACTACACAAGATAGACGAAAAGGGCCGCGAACTTTCACGCCAAATAATCTATGACGAGCGCGTCTTCCAATATGGAGCAGTGGCGGCATAGAACAGGTCAAATCATTCAGGAATGCTGGGTGTTGTCTTTAATAGTAGGATATCTAAAATGGTCACTACATTTGCCAATGCACAGCCAATGAACAAGAAAACACTCATGCGAAAATTGCCGCTTTTATTTACTCTCGGAGTTTTAGCCGCCGGAGTAACGACATGCAAAATGACACCTTCGAAGGCGGAGGCTCCTGCTCGTATCGAGATCCCTGCTGCACCCGCAGAGACTCCGGTTGCATCTACCGTCGAGGAAGGTAGTGCTGCACCCGATTTTAATCTCAAAGACGTGCATGGCAAAACAATACATCTTGCCGATTACAAAGGCAAAGTTGTCGTACTCAATTTCTGGGCAACCTGGTGCCCACCTTGCCGCAAGGAGATTCCTGATTTTATGGAACTTCAGAGTCAGTTTGGCTCAAAGATCCAGTTCATCGGTGTTGCGCTTGATGATGAAGGACTCGCAAAGGTCAAACCATTCGTCGATGCGAACAATATTTCCTATCCTATCGTGATCGGAGATAAGCTCACCGTCGATAAGTATGGCGATATGAGTGCGATCCCAGTCACATTCGTGATCGATAAGAACGGCAAGATCGCTGCTCGTTACGTCGGCATGCGACAGAAGGCAACCGTCGAGACAATGGTGAAGCCCTTGCTTTGAGCCGAACGTAGGTCATTGGAATATTTTCGAACCCCGTTCGCACAAAGGCGAACGGGGTTCCTTGTTTTTTGTCCCTGACACAATCGACTCTGCAAGCGGGACACTAACCTTTTCATTGCTCCGTTGCAAGTGTTAAACATTCCAATCCATTTGTGAGAGAACGAGCAAAAGTAGTACTCCGAAAGCTTCGACGCGAAGCCGCACAACCAAAATGGCGGCGTTCGAAAACTGTCCGGTGGTCGATAGGAATTATCCTAACGCTCGCTGTAGCCGCACTTTTTCCACGTCCCGGAACGCAGACGATCTCGGGTTATTCTGTCGGTTCACTTTGGACCAACGAAGATGTGGTTGCACCGTTTTCTTTTCCAATCAACAAAGACATAAATCGCTATCGGCAGGAAGTTCGTGCAGCTGAAGAGAACCTCTATCCCGTCTATGTGCCGGATACAACGGCACCACGCGAGACAATCACCGCATTCCAAACGAACTGGCAGCAAGTGATCGACTGCGTCACGCGTGCCGGCACTGATACACTCCGTGAGGTCGCTCTGCGTGACAGTCTGCCGAAAATCGGACTTTCGAAAGACGAGTGGCACGCACTCGCCTTATATGATCAAAGCGGTCCTCGAACGGTGAAGAGTTCGAAGCGGGCACTGACAAGTCCCGAGACGAATTCACCGCTCGCTGCGATCGAGCCTATCGTGAGCCTAGCGATAAACAATCTCGAGCATGCGGAGATCATCGCAAAGAATACTCCGGCGAGTGATTCGTTTAGTTCAAGTGCATTCATCTCCTATCGTTCGCACGCCAACGAAGAGACGATCCTTGCACGCACCTCACTTATCCCGATCGAAGAGGCACAGAACAGAATCTACTCACAACTCGAACAGAAATTCAAACAGAGCCCGGATCTTGTTCGGGCGATCGGAAAAGTTGTTGCGGTTTCGCTCCAGCCGAATGCGATCTTTAGCACAGAGCGTACACAAGAAAATCACGATGCACTTGTGAACCGCGTCATGCGAACCGAAGGTATCATCAAAGAAGGGCAGCGAATCGTAGAGCGTGGAGAGGTCGTAACTCCGCAGAGCAAGTCCGCGCTGGAGAGTCTCTCGCAAGCTCGGCTTGATCGTGGTGGCGTTGCTGCGCAAGCCGCACGTGTGATCGGTACGGTCGGACATGCCGCGATCATTCTCTTATTGCTGGTGCTCTATCTTCGATTCATACGAAGAAAAATTTACAACGACAACGCGCAGCTCTTGTTGCTTGGCCTCGTGTTACTCTTTCCGGCAGTACTTGCCTATCTCTCGTTGCATATCCGACTCGCGTTTCCGTTCGAGTATCTCATTCTGATCCCTGTCGCCTCGATGCTTCTCACGATTTTGTTCGATTCACGAACAGGATTTTATGGTACGGTGATTTGTGCGTTGATGGTTGCGGGTATTCGAGGCAATGATTATACTGTCGCGCTCGCAGGGCTTTCTGCCGGAGCGTTTGCGGCTTATACCGTGCGCGATCTTCGAAGCCGCGCTCAACTTTTTCAAAGTATCGGTTATATTTTTCTTGGGTATCTGATCGCCATTATCGCGCTCTCGCTGGAGAAATCTTCGCCGTTCTCGGAGATGGGCTACGATTTGCTCGCGGCATCTATTAATGCATTGCTTTCGCCTGTACTCACGTTCGGAATGCTGTATGTTGTCGAGTCCATTTTCGATACGATGAGCGATCTTCGATTGACGGAATACGACAATATCAATCATCCGCTGCTTCGAGAGCTTGCAATGCGTGCGCCCGGCACCTATCAGCATACGATGCTTGTAGCGCAACTTTCCGAGAACGCTGCGATCGCGATCGGTGCGAATGCGCTGCTCGCGAAGGTTGGCGCATTCTTTCATGACATCGGCAAGCTTGCAGAGCCAACCGATTTTATCGAGAATCAGCCGGCGGAACTCGGAAATATTCATGACTCGATTTCGCCACTCGAAAGTGCTGAGCGTATTCGCAATCATGTGATCGAGGGAATTGCTTTAGCAAGAGCGCATCACTTGCCCGAAAAGATTATCGAGTTTATTCCGATGCATCACGGCACGCTCCGCATTTCGTTTTTTTATGATCGCGCACTTGCGGCCTCCGTCTCCGGTATTGTTCCGAACGAGGAGATATTCCGTTACCCGGGTCCGAAGCCCGCTTCGAAAGAAACCGCGATCGTGATGCTTGCTGACGCGTCGGAAGCGGTTGCGCGAACGCTCGCGACTGTCCATTCCGAGCCGACTATCGAGACAATCGAAGAGTCGTTAGAAAAGCTTATTCGCGCACGTTTTGCTGATGGGCAGTTGGATGATTGCGATCTCACGATTCGAGATCTCACCATCATTCGAAAAGTGTTTGCTCGCCTGCTTGCTGGTTTGCACCATACGCGAATTCTGTATCCGACGCCCTCAGTCACGGTGCCAATTCCGGTTTCGGCGAGACTCACAGAAACTCCTCGGGAGCAAGCAGCAACTTGAAGCGGTCCAATCGAACGCTCGCTTCGCTTAGCGAAGAACTTGATAGCGTACCGAAGCAACAGCAAGCTAAGCGCTCATCGGTTGAGCTTTATCTCAGCTACCTAAAGCTCGAGCGAGGGCTTTCGAAAAATTCGCTCGAAGCCTATCGTCGAGATCTTACGAAGCTAGAGGAGTTTCTCTCTATCGAGAAAAAGCAAATTGTTCGAACGACCAATCGTGACTTGCAGCAATTTTTGCGAGCGCTGGGTGAAGTTGGTTTGGAGCGCTCGAGCATCACACGTATCGTTTCGGCGCTTCGAGGGTTTTTCCGATATTTGCTGACAGAGAAGATCATTCTCAGCGATCCGACAGAAAATCTTGAGCTTAAAACGCCGAGGCGCAAGCTTCCGGATGTGCTCTCGATCGAAGAAGTCGAACGCATACTCACCTCTCCGGATATCGGCACTCCCAAAGGCATTCGTGACCGCGCACTTCTCGAATTTTTGTATGCCGCAGGCGCCCGCGTATCCGAGGCGACGAACTTGACGCTCTCGCAACTTCGCACAAAAGATGGCCTGGTCAAACTATTTGGCAAGGGAAGCAAAGAGCGTATTGTCCCACTCGGAAAAATTTCTGCACGTGCACTTGATGAGTATATTGCAACCGTACGTCCCCGTTTTCTAAGGCCGGGAAAGAATACGGACGCCGTCTTCTTGAATCAAGAGCGTGGCACCGGAATCTCCCGTATGACGGTTTGGAATATCATTCAGGAATATGTTTCGAAGGCGAAGATCGAGAAGAATATTTCGCCGCATACCTTTCGGCATTCCTTCGCAACACATTTGCTCGAAGGTGGTGCGGATCTGAGAGTCGTGCAAGAACTACTTGGACACGCGGATATATCCACGACCGAAATCTACACGCACATCGATCGTAAGTATATTCAAGAAGTCCACCACCGCTTTCATCCGAGAGGTTAAATTTGCATCGGTGTATTTCTGTTTTTCGTTTTCCTGTTTTACATATCCCTGTTCTTCGTACTTCCCAATCATTTTGATGGCAAGCATTTCGAGAGAAGATCATTCGGCACGCAAGATACTTTGGTTACTCGTAATCGCGGGGCTGGTGCTTCGCGTGGTTGCACTTTGCGCATCGCGTGATTTCCTCATCGCGTACCGACTGCCGGACGATGCACTCTATTATTTCGGCATCGCAAAACACATCGCTCTCGGACAAGGAATCTCGGTTGACGGCGTGCATACGAATAATGGCTTTCATCCATTTTGGCTTGTCGCGATTCTGCCCGTTTTTCTGCTGCACCTTTCGGAGTGGAGTGCCATTTATGGCGTGCTCGTTTTGCAAACGGTTCTTGATGCAATTATTATTTGGCTGATCGGAGTAATCGTTTTGCGTTTGCTCTCCGGTCGGACACGAAAGGAATTGATTGCGGGTGTCGTGCTGAGTGCCGGAAGTTATGCGCTGAATCCGATAGCGATCATTCGTGGCATCAATGGACTGGAGACAACCATCACCGCCGCGTTCCTTCTTCTTTGGTCACTTGCTTTCGTTCGGCTTTGGAAACTCGAATGGAATGCAAAGCGAATAACGGCGCTTTCGGTAATAAGTGGATTGCTCTTCCTCGCGCGGACCGACATGGCGGTCATCATGGCATTTAGTTTATTTTTTCTATGCATCTATCGCTGGAGCGAGCTTGCCGCGACTTGGAGGCAAGCACTTTTTTCTGCGGTGTTTGCGCTTGCAATAATTTTTCCGTGGTTACTTTGGAATTTCGCGACGTTCGGAAGCATACTCCAAGTGAGTGCAGAGTCCGTGCCGTTTGTGGCGCAAAGGAAGTTTGATCTGCTCTATGGCCCGACAGGTAAGTATGGATTTTTGAGCATGGAGGCGCTCAGAAATATGCTCAAGCCATTTGTCTATACATGTCTCGGTCTTCCGATCCTAACGATCATTGCCTGGATATTCACACGTAGGCGAACTGCGCAAGATCAAAACCAGTCAGGACTTGAACGATCACTCAGCGGGCTACTCGTCATTGTGTGTGGCGCTCTCTTTCTCCTTGCGTTTCATACGATCGTTCGCGGGTTTATTCGCGATTGGTACATCGAAGATCTCATGCCGTTCTTCGCAATCGTCTTTGCAATCTCAGGTGTACTCGTGCTCACAAGATGGACTGGCAATGCCCTCAGAACAATTCTCTACCTCGTAAGCTTCGCGACTCTAGTCGTGATCGGTTACGGTGAGCTGCGATCACCTCGGTACGATTCTCAAAAAGCTATTGTGTATGAGGGCGTCGAATTTGTTCGGCACCTTCCAGCGGGCAGTCGGGTGGGTGCTTTTAATTCCGGTTGGTACGCCTATTTCGCTCCGGAGAATGTTCGGGTAGTGAATCTGGACGGGGTTGTCAATCCGGACGCATTCCATTTCATCAAAACCGGAAAGCTCCACGAGTACCTGCGAGGGGATTCGATTGGATATCTGCTTGATTTTCGAGGCGATATCGATGGATTTCGAGGGCTGATGGATAAGGAGTTCACCGCAGAATATGCACTCGACTCCACGCTTTCTTCTCCAAAATCGGTCGATTCCCTATTGGTTTTGAAGCGGAAGTAGCATTCGGAGGTTTTTGGTGACGGAAATTTACCCTTTCCAAAGAGAACCCGCTTAAAGAGAACTTTGCTTACAACTGTCAGCCCGGGTGAAATGCTTGTAGTGAAATGCCGGGAGTTATGCGCCCCATGACGGCGCCGATACAGTGCAACGAATTTTATCCTATGAAGAAATCGGTCACAGCATCTGTTGTCAAGTCTATCGTTACGAAGTTTATCGTTCTCAGAAATTCTCTTTTGATTTGTGTGCTCATCGCAGCTGCGTTTGGCGCTCGGACTGCCGTTGCGCAGGATGTGGTCGAGTCGAGTCGTGCGCACGTGTATGATTTTTTGAATGTCGTTGCGAATCCTCGCTCGTCGGCACTTGGCAATTCCTTTGTTGCGATGAAGAACGATGTCAACGTGATCTTTTCAAATCCGGGTGCGCTTTCTACTTTGGGGGTGAACGATTCAATTGGAGTTGCACGTGTGCTCTCGGTCGGGTTCACGAAATACATTCTTGATATCAACGAGGGATATCTCTCGTATGCACAGCCGATTGCTGATAGCGCAAGTTGGATCGGTGCAGGTGTGCAATATATGGACTACGGGACATTTCAAGGCTATGACACGAAGGGATTAGCTACCGGAGATTTTGGTGCGTCTGATTTTGCACTTTCGGTTGCGTATTCCGGCACTGCGAAGCATGCGATACATTATGGTGTGGCGCTCAAGTATATTATTTCGCACCTTGTGTCGGGCTCTTCTGTCGAGAATTATAGCTCCACTGCTTTGGCAGCAGATGCCGGACTATTTTATGAGTTCGAACCTGCGCTGATGACCTTCGGTGTTTCGGTGCTTAATGTTGGATCTCAGCTCACAACCTACGCTGGTGTTCGCGAAGCACTGCCACTCGATGTACAAATTGGTGTTTCGAAAAAGCTTGAGCGCTTGCCGCTTACATTGCATCTTGCGTTTCACAACTTGACGCGCGATCGTGAAGGGCGCAGTATATTCTACGCGCTCAATGATTTCTCTTTCGGTGGTGAGTTTGTGCTCGGAAAAGTCGTGCGACTTCGTGTCGGTTACGAAAACCAAAAACGACACGATCTAAAACTGCCAACAGGCTCCGGACTTGCCGGATTTTCTCTCGGAGCAGGCTTCGTTGTCAAGCGTTACCAATTCGACTACGCATTCAATTCACTCGGCCTTGCCTTCCAACCGCTACACCGTCTCGGTGCTACGATCACCTTTGATTAGCGTTTATTCCCCAAAACCCTAATAAAATAAGGCTCTGGAACCTTGAGATAGGGTGTCCCGTTACAACCGCGCTATAGAAATGATCGCGGGGTGGAGTCCGCCGCGGCGGAGTAGCTCGTCAGTGCAGGTTTCAAAATGATCGCGGGGTGGAGCAGTTGGTAGCTCGTCGGGCTCATAACCCGAAGGTCGTAGGTTCAAGTCCTACCCCCGCTACAAAAAAGACTTAATCGTACGATGTGCGATTAAGTCTTTTGTTTTGAAAAATTTTAAGCAGCGCACCGGTTAAGATCCCCTTAGCAGCTCGGGGTGGAGTCCGCCAGGGCGGAGTAGCTCATCGGACTCAGAACCCGAAGTCAACGATCCGACGCGGCGGAGTCGTAGGTTCAAGTCCTACCCCCGCTACAAAAAAGACTTAATCGTACGATGCGCGATTAAGTCTTTTGTTTTGCAAAAATTAAAGGAGCGCACCGGTTGAGACCCACTTAGCTCCACGGGGTGGAGTCCGCCGCGGCGGAGTAGCTCGTCGGGCTCATAACCCGAAGTCAACGATCCGACGAGGCGGAGTCGTAGGTTCAAGTCCTACCCCCGCTACAAAAAAGACTTAATCTTACAAAGTGCGGTCGAGTCTTTTGTTTTTGCTAAATTCTAATCCCGTATCTCCTTCACTGCATATCGCTGAGCACAATTCCGGTACAACGCATTCGACAAAACATGCAAAGAATTGGAAAGTCGTGTATACATAGCCATACGACAGGAGTGGTAAGAAATAATACGCAACTAATCTGTCCAGAACAAGTTGTGAAGTGGAATGAAACACTTGTTACTCATCGGGCTTCTGACCATCCTGTGCGCAACGCGGGTTTGCGCGCAACCCCAGCTTTTAGTATACCCTACGATTAATTCGATCGGTTATGAACTGACGATTCCATCTGGATATGACCCAGATACTTCCGCGCACCTTCGGGTTCGCTATCGAATGGGTTCTGGAACATGGCACGAAGGCTTTGAAGCAACACGACTCACGATTGATCGCCTCGATCAGTTTCGAGGTAGTCTATTCCAACTCAACGCAGGTTCGAGCTATTTTCTTGAGCTGACGTTAACCGATTCAACACCGAGTTATCACAGCGAGGTCTTCAGCGCAACCGTGTTAACGAGAACCGACCCTGTGATCACACCGACGGAGCATACCCTCTTTGTTGCACCCCACGGCAGCGGGACCTCGTACACGCGCGATAACCCAGGCGATCTAAAGCGGCTGCTCACCACAGGAGTTGATTGCGGCACTACGGTCGTACTCCGTGGTGGCGATTACGACGCCGGAGAAATGACGCTCAAACTCAAAGCAGGGTGCAACACTCCAATCATTTTGATGGCAGAACCTGGTGAGACTCCCGTGATCGACGGTGGCGACTACCAACAATATCATTGGACTCCATCGACGAGCGATCCGGCACTCTACAGCACGACAATCAAAGACTCGCTCGCCTATAATGCGCTCTGCCTGTTCGATTCCACGCGATTGTATCCTTATGCGTTCCTCACGCCGAATTCGATCGACCCTTCCTATCCATCGCTCAGCACGCTCGGATATGCCCAATCGGGTTTTTATAGAAAAGGCAGCAACGCGTGGATCAAAACACTCGATCACCGCGATCCTAACTCTGCAAGGATCGTCTTTTCAAAATACTTTTGGTGTCTGAATGTCGAAGCCGACGATTCACTTGCATCCATACAGATTAAGGGGATTACGTTTCGCTACTATAACAAGGGCAAATCCGATTTCGATATCTTCGGCAATCCGACAGCATCCTATCCTTCGTGGACGCTTCGATTCACAAACATAAGCAATGCCGTTGTCGATAGCTGCACGTTTCTCTACACGAACCTGCCCATCGTTTTTGATGGTCTATGCAACGGCAATATCGTTCAGCGATGCGTGATGACGGATGGAACCGGATACTGGTCGCATGGAGCATTCAAACAAACTCGCGATCAGTATTTTTTTGAAGCGGGAAGCTATGGGCGCTACCTCGAAAGCTCCGGCATTTTCTATTCACCGGGTGATAGCACCACTCTGCATGGAAATATCATTCGCGACAATCACATCACAGGTATCGTAAACGCCGTCGGACTTGCCTTCGGACAATCCTATCGCATGACGGAGTGGGATATCTATCGCAATGCGATCGACTATTGTTACGATGGGCTCGATCCGACCGCAGCATGCATCAACACCCGGCTGTGGCAGAACACAATCGCGCATTGTCCGGTAGCGATCTCGCTTATCCTCCCAACGTTTGGCCCGACCTATATTTTTCGAAATCTGATTCATCATATCGCCGAACGGGAGAATCAGCACAATGATATCTTCTACGCGGATTGCAACGGCTCGCTCAGTTCGAAGACTTGGGGCACCGGACTAAAGCTCAATGCGGGAAATGGAATTCACGAGCCGGGCGTCATCTATTTCATGCACAACACAATCCACTCAAGCGATTCGCTTGGCTTTAACCTGTATCTCTGGAATTCGACGTGGCGTAAGTTGGTCACCCGCAATAATATTTTTTATAGCGAAGGCACCGCAAATTTAATGTTTGATGGTGTCGCCGGTGATTCATCCTATTCCTTCGATTCAAAAGGCGATAATTTCTTTAATCGCCGAACCGGCGACATCGCAATCATTCGGCCCACGCATGGTGTGCAGGATTGCGAAACAGTGAGAGATCCCGCAAGTCTGGACGCTCGACTAACGGCGATCACGCTAAGCCCGCTCGTTGCCGTCTCAGGAATGAATGTCGATCCAGAGTTCATCGACATTGCTCGTGGCAATTTTCGCCTATTGCATTCCAGTCCGATGATCGATCGTGGCATGCTTTTGCCTGGGATCAACGATGAGTACAAGAACAATGCGCCGGACCTTGGCGCATTCGAGGAGGACACCGCTCAAGCACAAGTCGCACGCACGGTAGCTGTCGCGGACGATTGGCTCACACTCTCTCCAAATCCTGCGTCCACTGTGCTTCACGTCAGCATCAACGGCGAGGCGGTCGATGCGTTCACGATGCATGATCTTCTCGGTAGAGAAGTCCCGATCAAATTCGCAAACAACGGGCGAGAAATCTCGATCCATGTCGAAGCCTTGCCAACGGGAGTTTATTTTCTCGATGCGATCAGCAAAAAGCGGATGACGCAGATTCGTTGGATGAAGAAGTAGAAGCTTGGGAGAAGTATCCGCACCTTGCGCACAAATCCTTTCGCTTCCGTGGTGCTGCATTCGGTTGATGAACCAAACTCCATTTATCCCGTTGCTTATCTTGGTCGTGTACGTACCTTCGTCCGCAAGATCTTATGATGTATAATTACGCGACCATCAAACACTCCGACTATAGCGTCTGGCCGAGCATGACGATAAGAAGTTGCTTTGCGCCGGACGGATCCAAGCTCTACACCTCCGATACTTCTGGGTTCGATATTTTTGATGCGAATACCGGGAAGGTTCAGTTTCATGGCTTGACTCGTAGCCGATATTGTACCTCACTTCATATTAGCCACGATGGCAAATGGTTGCTGTTCGCTTCGGACGATGGAAAGATTGAGGTGTTGTCAACTTTAGACAATTCGTCTCTGAAATGTTTTCAGGCCCACACGGGATCTGTTGGCGCGGCACAATTTTCCGCAGATGATCGCCTAATCATCTCATCGGGGGAAGACAGCACTATCAAATTCTGGGACGCAAAAACCTTCGCGCTGCTTGCCACCATCCACGGGCCCGATCGATTTACTGGCGTCGAGATTGCGGACGATGGGAAAGATTTGCTTGGTATTACGCAGAATGCTCTGATTGATTATGATTCATTGCCAGCGGGACTGGCCGTTGGTTCGGCTAAGTCAACAGCCGAGGAATTTTCGCTCGATCAAAATTATCCGAATCCGTTTCATGATCAGAGTACGATCGAATATTCGGTGCCAAGCACTACGCATGTATCGGTTCGCATTGTTGACGAACTCGGTCGAACTATCGGCGATATCATAAGCGCAAATGTTCAGGCCGGAAAGCACAGCGTGACGCTCACGAGCAAGATGCTGCCCGCGCAGCACGGCGTTTACTTTTATGAAATGACCACACGCTTTGGTGCTAAGGCGAAGATGTTTCAGGTTTGGTGACAAGATGAAGCACTGCTTCAATTAGTGAAAGACCAAACAATGTCTCTGTCGTCTTTTTCTAGCGGTTCGTGTGCGTTCGTTCGCCGAATGTTATGAATAAATTAAAGTTTGTCGCCGCTTCGCGTTGCATTGTATTCAGCATCTTCCTCGTCTCTCTTTTGCATGTCTTTACAGTTCAGGCCGTTCAGGCTCAAACTGCATGGCGATATGCAAACCCTCGGCCTTATTGGGGAGCGCTTGAGATGCGGATTGAGAAGTTAAGCACATATCCCCCGATATCGATTCTCACTCGACCAGAGGTTCTCGCTGGCTATCTCTATTTGAATGACTATGTAAGAAATCGCTCGGTTGCACAGGTAGATTCCTTCTTTGTTGGAATTACTTATTCCGATACCCTTCGCGCTTTTGCAAAATATCTTTATATAATTGACGACGAAGACCCACTGCGCTTTTCGCAGTGGCTTACAACAGATCCGTCCCCCGGATATTATAAATGCACACCAGCACACATGCGGTTTGCTCTCGAAAGTGCAATCGAACGTACGTTCCCAGATACCTTAACTACATCATTTCTGGTTACGAGTGATATTATCGCACGCGTAAAGATCATTCGCACGACGGACGTCTTCGATTCTGCCGCAGCTCGGACAAAAAGGGCAGTCCGTGTTGACGCAATCATTACTGATGTGATTAAGGGAAAACATGTTCCGACCTGTTTGAATATTTTTTCAACAACAAAAAGCAGAACTTCCACACAACCCGTTGGAACAGTCGGTGTTGATACTGCCATAACCGGAAAATGTCTACAATTTGAGTACCGACTCGATTGGTCCCGAATCAAGATTCACGGATCCGATGTGTGGTCTAATGACTCGTTAATGGTATCTCCTAGCGGGAAGGAATGGGTACAGAAAGATTCAGAGTATGTTGTCTTTCTGAGATTTTCAGATTTAGGAGAAGATTCAACATATAACTATCGAGGCCTTAGGTCCAATTGGGGCTACACCCGCTCAGGAGGGATATTCCCGATTAGGGATGGCAAAATTTACGATCCGCAAAACCAGATGAGGTTCGGTACAAACGCACCCGCCACTCTTTGGATCAATGCGATTCGTTCAAAGATTTATAGTATCACTAACCCATAAAGGAGGCCTCGCATGTTGAATAAGACGCTCAATTCTATTTAAAGTCAGGCACAAGGATAGACTTCTTCGGCGACACTCTGCGTGACAATGACGAGGTCCACGAAGCTCTAGTGGTCACTATATAGATGACTCCGTACGCAGTGTTGAATTTCTCGCCTTCAGAGAGAGTTCTGGCGGTTATTTGGGCTTAGAAATCAGTTAAATTTGCTGTGGAACAATTAAGTTAGCAATCAGTACCATTGATAATCTTAGCAATTATGCGAGGTGCGGACTCGAGTGTCTCAGTATCTAACGATCGTCAATCATTTTAATTACGTCAGTACATATGTACCTCATAAAACATTGGGTCACGCTAATTTGTGTTCTTGGATTATCGCAATCGTTATTTGATGTGCTGGGAGCAAATGCGCAAACGCATTCTCATATTGGAGATGACTTCCCTCAAATTAGTCAAAGCGCAGACTCCAAGATGCCTTTCGATCCGCTCGATACCTTGCATGGCCCAACCCAGACTGACTTGAACTCCAGTCCTTATCCCCGTACACTTAATTCCGTTATGGAAGTTCTCTATTCGGACATAATTGAAGACCACCAATCCATTGGAGATACTACGTTTATCAAGGAGTTTGCACTAGCGCAAACTGCTTGGCTGAAGTATCGCGAGGCCGAACTCAGGGCGATTCTTCCACCACCCTATACTCGGGAGGCTAGGGGGCAGTATTTTCCCATCTAGTTGGGGAGAATATTATGTAGCGTTGACAAAAAAACGTCTTGAAGAATTTATGATGCGGTACAATGGAAGTCCTTATGAAGGAGACGCATGCGGCAGCAGCTATCTGCCGACCAGTGAGTTGAAGGAACTTCGCCTGAAGAAGCGTTTGAGCCGGTGATGGTGTTTCTCAAATAATTACCAATGCTTTTGATGAATCCATTGATTCTGCTGGCTTGCAGCAGAGACCGAGGAAGGGACAGAGTATTAAGTATATTGCAAGGACTATTTAACAAGAAGGACAAGCGTGTGAGAGAGTTCGAACGATCGCACAGTGGAGATTAGTTATGAATAGACGTGATGTGCTCACAGGAATCGGCGCTGGTGCTGCGATGTTGCTCGCAGATGGTTTCAGAATAAGAGCTTCTCCACGAAGCGAGTTCAGGTCTGCCGATCTACCAAAGTTGGCCATAACGATAGATGATCCCACCACGAATGCACCAGCACTGTACGATGCTAATAAGAAAAATGATCTGTTGCTCGCCACACTCGAAAGGCATAAGATCAAGGCAGCACTCTTTGTTTGTGGCAAACGCGTTGATTCTGATGCCGGCAAGATTCTTGTTAAAAGTTGGAGCGATGCGGGCCACATGATATGCAATCACAGCTATTCGCACTTGTACTTCAACGCACCGAAGCTTCCGTTTGACGTGTATCGTGATGACTTTTTAAAAGGAGAGGCAATCATCGCAGGCTCTGCCAGCTTCAAGAAATTCTATCGATTTCCATTCTTAAAAGAAGGTGAGACCAAGGAAAAGAGAGATGGTTTTCGAAAGTTACTCGCTGATCACGGATACCAAAACGGGAGCGTGACGATCGACACCTCGGACTGGTACATCGATGAACGTCTAAAGGCTCGGCTCAAAAAGGATGCATCTGCCAATCTCGATTCCTATCGCGACTACTATCTAGCTCATGTTTGGGATCGCGCCCGGTACTACGATAAACTCGCTGTTGAAATCGAAGGTAGGCAAATCGCTCATACCATCCTACTGCACCACACATTGACAAATGCGTTGTGGCTCGATGGCCTTATCACGATGTTCAAGTCGAAAGGATGGCTGATGATTGACGCGGAGCAAGCATTCAAAGATCCGATCTTCAATGCACAACCGGAGATCCTACCCGCTGGAGAATCTCTTGTGTGGGCACTCGCCAAGCAAGCCGGAAAGATTGAACTGCGATATCCCGGTGAGGACGATACCTATGAGAAGGATGCGATGGATACGTTGGGACTTTGAGTAAGTCACATGCTTATCCGCTAGCTCTGCGCTGATTCCACCGTCCGCGTTTGTCCGAGTCTGAACGACATCGCGAACACCACCAGCATTAAAACGACCGGCACGTAGAAGGCCTGACCTTTTAATTGTGCGTAGAGTACGCCGCCGATCAGGAGGCCGACGATACTTGCGAGGCTGCCTGCGCTGTTTCCGATTCCTTGGACGTAACCTTGTGTTTTTTCTCCGGCGCTCTCCGAAAGTAATGTTAAAAACGATGGCCACATTAGTCCATTGCCGATTGCATAGAGTCCTGCACCGAGATAGGCAGCCCAATCTTCGGGCACAGTGAATGCGAGATATCCGAACACGATCACGAGTGTGCCCCAACAAGTAAGCCAGATCGTAGAAAATCGTTTGGAGAGCCAACTAAGCAGAGGTCCCTCTGTGATTACAAGCACGACACTCAAGAAAGAAAAGAAGATACCTAACTGCACGACGCTCCAATGCAGCGTTTCTGTTGCGTGCAACGGAAACGATGCGACGAACAAACTAAAGCCAAGATAAAAAATAAAATAGATCGCGAGCAAAAGAGGAATCCGATCGAGCTTCAAGATCGATGCAAGATTTGCACGCTTGGTTTTTTTCGTTACGTAACATTCCTTCTGTTCATGACCAAATCGCTTCCCGAGATTTGCTGTGTCCGGTGGCTCCGCGATCTGTTTTGGATGTGACTCCGGAAGCATGAAGGCAATGAGGATGAGCGCGAGCAACGAAGTCGCAAGTGCGCCCGATATCGGAACAACAAGCCCGCCCGAAGTGCTGCCAAGCAATCCTGCAATCACGGGGCCCACCATGAATCCCAAATTCGCGGCAACACCCATCTTACCAAAATCTGCTTTGCGTTCTGCGGGAGTTGCGATATCGGCGATATATGCATTCGCGACCGAAACATCTCCGCCCGTCAATCCCTCGACTGCTCGCGCAATAAACAGACAGAGCATAGGAAGCGTGAACGCAACCACTCCTGTCAGTGACGTAGAAAATCCGCCAAGAAGCTTGATCGGTAAATAGAGCGCAACGATAAAGAGCGCCCACGAAATCGTTGAGCCGAGTTCACTGAGGAATAGAATTTTCTTTCGCCCATATTTGTCGGAGAGTTCGCCAAGTATCGGAGCGCCGAAAAGTTGAAACGCGGAATAGGTTGCGCCTAAAGCGCCGTACAGAAAATCGCCACCGCGAAAAGTCCGTACGAGATAAACAAGTGAAGGTAGGACGATACTAAATCCTAAGGACCCGATGAAGCTAACGAGCAGCAGTGGAAAGATCGGGGGCTTCTTCACACCATGCGTTGCTTCTACTTTTGCCATTGTGAGCAGCAGGCCTTCGTTAGAAAATATTTTTGGACATCACTCCTTCAGTGAGCGCCTATACGTCAGTGCCTTCTGAATCTCAAGATCAAGTGCATCGGGCTCCTGACGGCCGGTCAAAACCGAAAGTACTTTGCCTTCACGCGAGATTATTACAGTCGCGGGTAAAAGATCAATGCCACCGTATGCCGACGAGAGTTCATTCGTACCAATGATCTGCTGATACGTCATCTTATGTTCGATGACAAATTTCTGCACCGAATCGAGCACACCAGCAGTGCTCTCCTTCAGCGTGACTCCTAAGAACACCACATCGGAATCACGATAGGCTTGCTCGGACTTTGCGATGTTCGGAAGCTCTTCCATGCACGGCACGCACCACGTCCCCCAAAAATGCATCACTACGACCTTACCATAATAGTCCCGCAATTGCCGCACCTTACCCGTCGAATCCCACCACATGAAGCTCGTCGCGTAGGTGATAGAACCCATGCGATCAATCGCTTTGAGTTTGGATACGGTCGGGCGGTAGTTGGGATTTTCGGCTTGACTCTTATCGAGGGTACTCTGCGCAGAACTTCCGCAGCCGGAAAGTGCTGCGACAAGCAACAGCATAGTGAGAACGTGGCTCGAGCGCAGCTTCACAAATGGATTCGTTGGAAAATGCTTTTGGAAGCGTGAGAGCAAATTGCTCTTGTCGTGATTACTCTTAATATTCAACGTCTAATGAGTGACTCGAAGAATCGGTGTCTCGTTTCGGACGCGAGCCAAGCGCTTCTCGGCGGTAGTGATCGCGTCCGGCGCGTGAATGATTCGCACTCGTCGTCGAAGATCGTGAACCTGTACTGAGATGCAGTGTATGGCGTGGCTGCGTGACGGTTGTGGGCTGTGAACCGTGCAACAGCGTAGAGTACTCCCGGTCCACTATTCGCTTGACGCGTTCGTAGGATTGCGAGGGCACCTCGTTATAGTGATAGCGGTTACGATAAATTTCGCGCACCGCAGAATCAAGCTGATACTCCAACCTGCAACCCGCGCACAGCATTAAGTGCGCCTCGAGGTCCTCGCGCTCTTCGATCGGCAAAAATTCACCGTCCAACAGAGCGTCTGCTTTGTCTTGAAAGTCTGAACAATTCACAACTCAATTATCGGATTGTATTTTTTCTTAACAAGAGATCATAGCGTACTAAATGTGTGAAATGCGCTCTCCAGTTCTTCGGGGCAGCAATTTCGAAATGCATTGCGCGTGTCTAACTCCGTATAGGGACGAGTCCTTCAAGCGCAATATCGATCACTATTATTAACCTTGTAAAAGAAGTGAAGAGTTCACTCCGGAGGCCGTAGAAATATGGCCCATATTAACTTTTCACTGGAACGAACTCCAAAAAAATATGCACCGGAAGCATTACTGCTTCCGGTGCATTCCCCGAACCTACGTTCGGAATATTCGCTACTGTAATTCAGAAATAGTTACTGAACTTTTAATGTGCTGAACTTTTAAGCTACTGAACTTTTAAGCTACTGAACTTTTAATCTACTGAACTTTTAAAAGCTCGACGTCGAAAATGAGCATTGCGTTTGGCGGGATCGGCCCTTGACCCATTGGTCCGTATGCGAGATTCGATGGAATGATAAGCACGCGCTTGCCACCAACCTTCATCGAAAGCATACCTTCATCCCAACCCGGAATAACTTGTCCAACACCGATCGCAGTCGAGAATGGCTCGACGTGCTTGAATTTCGGATCGACGTTCGAATCGAACGGTGTACCGTCAGTCAATTTGCCGGTGTAGTTCACCGTGATCGTCTGTCCTTTTTTCGGCTCTGCGCCTTTGCCGACCTTCTTATCAATATACATAAGGCCGGATGCCGTTACCATCGTGTCACCATGCATGCCTGGCGTCATTGCAACCGGTGTGGGTGCTGGCGGTGGCGTAGTAGTAGTTGTTGTTGTTGTTGTTTGCGTGGTGGTGACTACAGAATCCATCGGAGGTGCAGGTGTCTCTTTCGGTTTGCAGCTCGTAAGTTGGAACATCAGCGCTACAGCGCCGAGCATGAGCACGATATTTTTGTTTGAAGACTTCATTCGAAATATTTTAGAAGAATGGCAAATGTGAAAACAATGTATGCTCGCATTGATCGGTGCAAGCATCGGAATAGTTGGGATTTCTAACAGTCTGAGCCGAGGCTTAATTCAGGCCAGCAAGCGGCCAAGTGAACTTCGCATACGGGAAGGTCATATCTTAAGCTGTAACGCTAACCTTACTCTGCATCGCTAACCTTAATCTGCAAATTAAGGACCTCGACAGTTGTGTTACCAAGTCGTTGCCTTGCTCTATATATCAGAATTGTTAAAGCTGACGTTTCTCCAAAAAAAGCTAATTCCCGAATTACTTACAATAAAGTTGGCCAAATTGCTAAAATTACGGCAATTTTCTAAGTTGGCACATTATTCGCAACCTTTTGAGCGCAAGTGTCGTATCTTTGTCCAGAGCTATTGCTATTTTTATTTTGGTTGCGGTCTTACTCCATGCTGATTTCCTATATGTTAGGATATCGAAGTGAGACTACTACCCTTCTTTTATGTTTGCGCCAGGGAGCCCATGCTTCAGTTACGACAGAGTCAATCTTTACAACAGCGACTTACTCCGCAGCAGGTGCAATACCTCAAGCTGCTGCAGCTTCCTATACTCTCGCTCGAACAAAGAATCAAATCCGAGATTGAAGAAAATCCGATGCTCGAGGAAGCAACCGATGACGACGATGGCGGACTTGAAGCAGCAGTAGATCCGGATCGCGAAGCCGAAACGCTCGATGCTTCGCCCGATCGGCTAAATGATACACCTGGCTTTGACGAAACCCCGGCAGAACTTCTCGCAAGGGAAACACGTCAGCAGGATAATGAGCGCAAAGACGAAGCAACCGAGCAAGCGCAGCAATCCGACGCGGCACAAAACGAATACACACTCGAAGATTTTATAAACGACGACGGCGAGGGCTTTAAAAGCCCTACTGCAAACCATAACTCCGATGATGAGCGCGAGGAGATGCCACACGCTGCGGGGCAATCGTTTCTTGAAACGCTCTATGCGCAGGTCACGATGCTTAATCTATCGGACTCGCTTCGTGCGCTTGCCGAGGAAATCATCGGATCGCTCGATGACGATGGATACCTTCGCGTACCACTCGAACAAATCGTGAAAGATGCGAGTGTGTTTTATGGTGAAGAGTACACCTTGCAGCAAGCCGAGAGCTTGCTAAAGCGTTTACAAAAGCTTGATCCGGCGGGCGTTGCTTCGCGCGATCTGCGTGAGTGCTTGCTTGTGCAACTCGATGTGATGTCCAATCACAATCCTACAAAAGAGGTCGCGCGGAAAATCATTGCAGAGCGCTTCGATGATTTTGTGAACAAGCGCTATACCGCGCTATCGCGACATCTTGGCATGGAGCAGCACGATCTCAAAGCTGCGATCGACCTGATCCAACGCCTCAATCCAAAGCCGGGCGCTTCGGCCGGTACGATGGTCGAGAATACGAAATACATCACGGCCGATTTTTACATCGAAAAAACGCCCGATGGAAAAGATTTTACAATCGTCTTGAACGAGCGTGGCGTGCCACCGTTGCGAGTAAACGCCGCATACAAAGATCTCGTACGCAAATCGCCGGAGCGCGGACGTGCACTAACGCCCGAAGCAAAAGATTTTATCAAGAAGAAATTCGAAGCTGCGAAATTCTTCATCATGGCAATCTATCAACGCCGCGATACGATGATGCGCGTGATGCACTCGATCATCACGCATCAGCGAAAATTTTTCGATCAGGGCGAAAAATATCTGAAGCCGCTCATCTACAAAACTATCGCCGAAGATATTCACATGGATATCTCGACGATCTGTCGTGTGGTAAACGGTAAATATTGCCAAACCGATTTTGGTGTATTCGAACTCAAATATTTTTTCAGCGAGTCGATACCGACCGATGGTGGCGAAGGCGAAGCTGTTGCAAACAAAGTTGTCAAGAGTCGCATCAAAGATATC
>JBDTCS010000081.1:0-8832 GCA_039923455.1 Kapaibacterium sp. (SeqCode)
TCAGCGATCTCGGAATGCGAATACCCTTGAAAAAAAGCAAGATCGATGAGCATTCGCTGATCCTCCGGAAGCGTGCTCAGTGCTGATGAGATGTGGGCTTGCTCCTCAGCTCGGGAAGTCCCTGCCCAAGGGCTATCTTCCTGATCAGAGACAAATTCCTGACTCCGAATCGCCGAATCATCCGGAATGGAGATCTCTGCCTGCTTTTCGCGGTTACGCTTCGAGCGAAGCATATTTATCGCCCGATTGTGACTGATACGCACCAGCCAGTTCTTCACCGTTCCGAGTGCAGGCTGATACGTGCTCGCTTTTCTCCAAACTTGCACGAAGACCTCCTGGAGAATGTCCTCCGCATCGTCCGTTTCGTGCAAAATACTGACCGCAGTGCCGAAGAGCAACTTGGCATAACGATCATAGAGCTGCGAAAGGGCGCGTTCATCCTGCGACGCTATTTTGCTCAGAAGTTCTTGATCCGTGATCTGCATTCTACATAGGGCCTAATTTTCTTCTTCAAAAATACGACTATTGGAGCCGCTACCTATCATTTCCGTTTACCCTTTAACCTTGGAGAAACTGGCCATCGTAGAACCCACGGGCGTATTTTTGCTCAGAACAACAACAAACCTGCAAATATGAAGACCGCTATCATCATCCCTTCGCGTTACGGCTCGACTCGTCTGCCTCAAAAAGCGCTGATCGAGATTCGTGGTAAGACACTCACCCAACACGTCTACGACCGCTGCAAATTGGCAGAGGGTGTTGATGAAGTATTTGTTGCCACTGATCATCCGTCGATTGCGACTGTCGTTCGAAATTTCGGCGGGACACCACTCATGACCTCGCCCGAGTGTGCATCCGGAACCGACCGCGTTGCGCAAGCCTCGCTTCAACTACCGAACGAGTATGATGTGATTATCAACGTACAAGGCGATGAACCGCTCATCGCACCGGAAGTGATCAGTGCACTTGCGCGATTGATGTCGAGCGATTCCGGCATCGCAGTTTCAACTCCTATCACGTTGATTCAGAAACCAGTCGATCTGATAAATCCCAATATTGTAAAAGTTGTCCGAGACACATTTGGAAATGCACTCTATTTTTCAAGATCAGCGATTCCATTTCTCAGAGATTCTGCACTGACCGAAACTTGGATTCAAGAGTTCGCGTACTACAAGCACATCGGCGTTTACGCCTATCGCCGTGAGACACTGAAACGTTTTGTGGAGTTGAGCGAAGGTTCGCTTGAACTTGCCGAACGCCTCGAGCAGCTCCGGTTGCTCGAAGCGGGTATTCCTATCAGATGCGTGCCTGTCGATTATGAATCGGTTGCTGTTGACACACAGGCAGATGTACACATCATCGAAACGCTACTCGACGAACTCCAATAAGAACAACGCTACTCGACGAACTCCAATAAGAACAACACTACATGACGCACGAAGAAGCTCGCAAACAATTTCCGCACACATGGAGCGACATGGTTTATTTAAACCATGCAGCAGTCTCACCAATGTCTTTTCGAGTGCGTGATGCGGTGGACAAATACCTGACCAGGCGCGCACTCAAAGGGATCGAGCCATATCCTTGGGCACAGAAAATGGCACTCGAGACGAAGCAAATGCTCGGCACACTGCTCCATGCTGATCCACATCAGATTGCGTTCGTGCTTAATACAAGCGATGGTATCAATGTGCTTGCGAGTGGCCTTGACTGGAAAGCGGGCGACCGTGTGTTGCTCAACGGACTCGAATTTCCTTCGAACAAATATCCGTTTCTGAATTTACAACGCCGTGGTGTGATCATTGATATTGTTGCGCCAAAAGATTACAAGATCACTCCCGAGCAAATCCGTGCTGCGATTCGGCCTGAGACAAAACTCGTGTCCATCAGCTTTGTGCAATTCCTCACCGGTGCTCGCTCAGACTTGCATGCTATTGGTGCGATATGCAAAGCGCATGATATACTCTTTTGTGTCGATGCGATTCAAGGCATTCCACATTCTGCAATCGACGTCGAGAGAGCGAATATAGATTTTCTTGCTTCAGGCTCGCATAAGTGGCTGATGGCTCCGGAAGGAACAGGCTTTATATATGTTGGCAAACGAGCGCAAGAGAAAATTCATCAAGGCAATCTCGGCTGGACGAGCGTGGTCGATCCATTTGATTTTGTCCCGCATCAAGAGCGACTCCGTCCAGACGCGGGACGATATGAGAACGGGACGCTAAACTTCATCGGGATTGCCGGCTTGCACGCAGCTCTCGAATTTGTTTTTGAGTTCGGGATTCAAGAAATGGAACGGCAAGTGCTTGATCTGTCTGGTTATCTGATTGATCGATTGAGTAGCCGCGGGCTGAATGTCTTAACTCCCAAAGATGAGCACGAACATTCCGGTATCGTGACGTTCGAAATGGAAAATCCCGACGATGTCTATGAGCGATTGAAGAGCAAGAATATTATTATCTCAACTCGCGAAGGCAAGCTTCGAGCTGCACCACACTTCTATTGCAACGAAGAAGATGTTCGGAAGTTATACGTCGAGCTGTTCGCATAAGAGCGCTTTCCTCTTGCGACCTTAGCCCATTCGCTCACGCTTGTGGAGATACTCTGCAAGCGCGTGATCGAAGGAAGTTGTTGTGTCGAGCAAAAGATAATCGATGTTCTCGGAGAGCAGTGCACTCTGGAGCCCTTCGACATACTCCGTAACTGCTTGCTGATAACTCTTTTGCAATTGATACGGCTGCGTGCGCATGATCTCACCCGACTCCATATCCACGATCGTCGCATCGCTTGCCGAAAGCTCGAACGAACGCTCGATCGGATCGAGAATGTGAAACGCGATCACTTCATGTCCGGCGTGACGAAATAGTCTGAGCGAACTTAGTATCTCATCCGGATCATCCAGAAAATCACTCAAGACTATGACAAGCCCTCTTCGATTGATTCGCTCGGCCACTCTTCGAAGTGCAATCTGCGTCTTCGTCGATTTCGAAGGTTCATTCATCTGCAACACTCGAAGTAACTCTCGCAGGTAACTCTTCTTAAGTCTCGCAGGCATGAACGTACGAAGTTCTTCATCGAACATCGCAAGCCCAACGGCATCCTGTTGGCGCGTCAAAAGATATGCGAGCGCAGCAGCGAGTAATGTTGCGTAACGATACTTAGTGATCCGATTTTTCGGATCGCCTGAGTAATTCATCGACTTCGAAGAATCGACTACTACATACGCCTTGAGATTTGTCTCCTCTTCGTATTGCTTTATATAATAGCGATCGGTCCGCGCATAAAGCTTCCAGTCGATATTCCGAATCGCATCGCCGGGCAAGTACGGACGATGCTCGGCAAACTCAACAGAAAATCCGTGATAGGGAGATTTGTGCAGACCTGTGATAAAACCTTCGACAACCATACGAGCAACCAACTCCATGTTGCCCAACCCGGAAGCGACCTCGGGTTGGAGATAGTCTGCTTGCTCCGTCTCGATCGACATGCGTTATGCTGCGTGTGAGTGAATGTCTTCGAGCACTTCCGTCATCGCAAGCACGGCTTTTTCATTTTGCGCTGGAGTGCCGATCGAAATACGAACGCAATTCGGAAGCCCAAACCCGGAAAGCGGACGAATGATGATGCCACGTCGTTCCATTTCTGTAACGAGCCTATGCGCACTCTCTTCATCCTCCATCACGAGACAAAAGAAATTTGCATTCGTATCGACGAACTTGATTCCGAGTTCACCGAATGCATGACGCAGAAAATGCTTGCCCATCCTATTGATCGCGATCGTCTCGCTCAAGAAGGCATGATCATCGATCGCCGCGATTCCTGCAACCTGGCCAGGCCCGCTTGGCTCAAAGGGCAACTTAACTTTTAACATCCAAGCAATGAGCTCCGGCGAGGCAACACCAAATCCAATCCGTATCGAGGCAAGCCCATGCGATTTTGAGAACGTCCGAAGCGTAATCACATTCGGTAATCGTGCTGCAAGCAACGAAGGGTAATTCGCGAATTCATCGATCGCAAAGTCATAATATGCTTCGTCATAAAGAACGATCACGTGATTCGGCACACGCGCATAAAATTTGTCGAAGGCTGATTGATCAAAGCATGAACCCGTTGGGTTGTTCGGGTTTGCAATATAGATCAGCCGCGTATTCGGTGTTATGCGGTCGGCCATAGCATCCAGATCATACGCATAGTCCCGCAAGGGAGCAAGCACAAGTTTCAGACCAAGCGCATTGGCGAGCACATAGAATCCACCAAAGGTCCCTTCGCTTGTGAGTACTTCATCACCCGCTTGCAAAAACGTGCGCATCACAGTATTCATCACGCCCTCGCTACCGGAACCTGCGATGAATTCATCGACGTGCATATCATAATGCTTTGCAAGTGCCTCACGCAACGACTTTCCGCCGTTGGGATAACTCGCGAGATCTTGCAACGAACGCTCGATCGCACTTATGGCAAGTGGAGAAGCTCCGAGTGGATTCTCATTCGATGCGAGTTTGATTGCCTCCTCCAAACCATATTCTTCCAATATATCGGCAACCGGCTTACCGGGACGGTAGGCTTTCAGATGAAGAATATGCTCCGGAACAGGAATAGGCATCAAGTCTTGCGTTTTGGATTCTAAATATTCGGGCGCTCACTATTTATGGGCGGAAATAACGGCTCCCCACCAGCTGAGATAAAACGAATTTCCGAGCACGCAAATTCCTTCAAAGCCTGCGCTGGCTCGAGGGAAGAGTTTTCCGTGCGCATCAGGCCGGAAATGCTGCATCAAGCGAACCGGCATGCATTGTCACTGTGAATTCATTTACTTCGTAGTCCGCAACTCCATTCAGAAAGAAGGGATCCTGCGCTATGAAAGCATCCACTCGCGCACGCTCCTCTGCCCGAGCCCAAAGCACGCCGGCGGTGCGAGGGACGAATGGACCTGAGAACATCAGATCTCCGGAAGCGTAGAGCGTCTTCAGATACGCGCGGTGTGCGGGTGTATGCTCCTCGACGACCTCGATGGGTACTTTATAGCGCAATAAGATGAGAAAATTCTTCATGTCAATTTGGTTAAATCTATGCTATATCCGTGGTATGAATCCTCGGCACGATGCGCTCTGCGCCGAAATCGCGTCATTCGTGCGTAGATTTGCTTCGAATCGTGAGTGTGTGCCGACCTCAAGGGTGTCAAAATAAATTACTTCTTACCAAGTTCATTTTTCGATGAATAGATTCCATAAGATACAAACAGCGCTGCTTCTCACGGCTTCGGCCTGCCTGCTTTTTTCAGCATGTGCAAAGAGTGGGAAGAACGTATCGAGTGCCAACCGAGTGGTCATTCATAATCTCTCCGACTTCGAGAGTCTCAACCCGTTCAACTCCACCGACGCGAACTCGACTTATGCAGAAGAGCAGATTTTCGATCGACTGATCCACATCAATCCGAAGACGCTCGAATATAATATTCCGTGGCTTGCTGAAGCAATGCCGGAGGAATCGGCTGATCACATGACGTTCGATTTCAAAATCCGAAAAGATATCAAGTGGGCCGATGGCAAGCCGCTCACCGGTGACGACGTGATTTTTAGCCTCAAGGCGCTCAAGAATCCGCTGAATACATCTTCTGCCCAAAAGCGAACGTATGTCGATTACATTCACAGCGCAGAGTTCATCGACGGCGATCATTTTCGTGTGCGATTCAAAATGGCCAAGCCATATTTTCTCGTCATGCAGGCCCGTTTCGGCGATGTGTTCTATATTTTACCAAAGCACATCTTCGATCCGAAGGGATTAACGGATCAGTATTCGTGGGATGACATTGCCTCGATCGTCGAGAAGCCAAAACCGGTAGAGTTGGATAGCGCAAAGATCGCAACGCTGCACTTTAATCCGATCATGCAAGAATTTGCAACCGAGTTCACAGCAACGGAAACCGGCCGCACAAAACAATATTTACAAGGCAGCGGACCCTACAAATTTGACGAATGGGTTACGCAGCAATACGTTCGATTCGTGAAGAATCCGAACTATGTCAATCATTGGGGCCCCCTTGGTGAAGCACATCCTGATACACTGATCTACAAAACCATCAGCGACTGGAATTCTGCTGTGACGGCTCTCAAATCTCACGACATGGATGTCATCGGTCAACTGCAAGCGCCGTACTACGTGAAGATCGATACCGGAGCAAAGACACAGTTACAAAAAACCTCCTTCTTTTTGCCGCAGTATACGTTCCTCGGATTCAATCAGAAGAATCCGATATTCCGTGACCCCAAAGTTCGACTTGCGCTGGCATATCTTGTTGACCGCAAAACGATGATCGACAAGATATTGTACGGCCTTGCAAAGCCAACGCAATCACCTACATTCTTTGGTCGCCCGGAATTCAATGGCGATCTCCCCGAGATCCCATTTGATCCAAACCGTGCGAAAGCACTGCTCGATTCGCTCGGCTGGCGGGATTCGGATGGTGATGGAATTCTCGACAAAGTCATTGACGGTAAAAAAACTGCCTTTAAGTTTACGTTTCTGGTCAATGCCGGCAACGAGACGCGCAAACGAATTCTCCTTGTGGTTGCTGAATCGATGCGCAAAGTTGGAATCAGCGCAGAGGTTAGTGCGACGGAATGGTCGATCTATCTCAGCCGCATGCGCGATCATCAATTCGATGCACACTTCGGCGCCTGGATCAGCGATCCGTACGAGACGGACAACTACCAACTCTATCACTCGTCACAGGCCACGAATCGTGGATCGAACTACGACTCCTACACGAGCCCAAGAGCAGATAGGTTAATGGAGCAGATTCGCGCCGAACCGGATATCGCAAAGCGACTACCGATGCAACGTGAATTACAACGTATCTTCTATGAGGATCAAACAGAGTGCTTTCTTTGGGTGCCGGAAAATTCCGCCGCATACACCGATCGCTTTGACAATGTGAGTTGGAATGCATACCGACCAGGCTACGATCCGGCGTATTGGAGCATTCGAGGTGCAGCAGGTGTCGCGCAAGTGAATCAGTAGTTTGCGAGATCATAGAAGATTAAAAGGTGGCTCGAGCATATCGAGCCACCTCTTTTTATAAACTTATTAAGCAGGTTACTATGGATCCTATCGTTCGGTTAGCAGCCAGATCTTCGGACCGTTCGTAGTTTCAGGTGCGGGTTTCGCACGCTGCTTGGGTGTGGACTTTTTCATAAAGTACTTTTGCCTGAGGTTGCCGAGTGATTCTGGAGGTGCGGTATTCGGCATTTTCTCCCATGGAGTTGTGGCACTCTCTGCCGCATTCCAAGGAAATTCAGATCGCCCAAACAGGTCGAGACTCCCACCCTTGCCTTCAAGCAACGAATCACTATTCATGTTGCCCTCAAGGTGTAACATCTCATCACCAGGGTTTTTGAAATAACTTAGACCCTCATGCAATGAATCAAAGTGCATCACTCCGTTACTGGGATTTATGAGATAGCTGAGACCATTGTGCAATGAATCCGTTCGGAGCAATCGGAATCGACGGCTGTGGCGAAGTGTGTCAAGCACTGTGCGTTCTTTCTCGACGCTCGGTCGCTGTTGAGGGGACATACATTCCTTTGCACTCGCAAGCATAGCTCCACTCAAGCTCATTGAACTGAGCAAGATCACAAAACAGAATCCTCGCTTTACCAGATGCATCATGTTTGTCTCCTTTCTACTCGTAGAAGGAAGGATTAAAGATTGTAAGAGATTCCCGATTGTACCGCTGGTTGGCTTACCAAATCGCGAGGCGAAAAATATCGTTCTACGCAATCGCTTGGATTTGTCGAGCCAAGGATGCCGTGAGGCTTAACCACCAATCAATAGCTTCTGCATTTCTTCCATAATTGCATCAATTTCCTCGATCGTGTTGTAGAAGTGAGGGGCGATACGTATACCGAACGGCGGCCGGTAGTCCACAATGAATCTACGTTTTATCAGCTCATCGCAGACTTGTTTTGCACTCAATGCGTGCTCGGTTGAACTCATTCCGAAGCCGGCGGGGTCGATCGTAAGTGCGCCTCCACGGCGTTCTTTTTCACGTGGGGAGTTGACGGTAAATCCGAATTCATCCGCTCGTTCGATGATGCGATCTGTCAGCGTCAATGATTTTGCACGAATATTTTCCATTCCTATCTCGGCAAACATTTTCAGCGCAGGGCGTGCGGTGTGCAAGCAGGGCACTTGAATGCTTGAAGTAAGAAACCGGTGCATCCCTTGCTCGAAGTTTACATCGGGCATGTGAAATTCGAACGGCTCTTTGTCGGCGAGCCATCCACGAATTGCCGGCGAGAACTTCTCTTGCAAATCCGGACGCACATACATGAACGCTGCTCCCGGCCCACCACACAACCACTTTAGCACTCCCGTCGCGAGTACATCCACGTTGAGCTTTTTGACATCGATCGGTATCACACCCGCTGCCTGATAAGAATCGAGCATCACGATCGCGCCAACGCTGTGCGCATGTTTAATGATACGCTCGACATCCTGCAAGGCACCCGAACGAAAATATACGTGCGAGAGTGCAACGATCTGCGTTTGTTCGTCGATGGCGTTAATGTAAACTTCCGGATCGATCGTAATACCATCCTCAGACTTCACAACAGTCGGGACGGCACCATATTTTTTCCAACCCTGCCATACATAAGAGATCGTTGGGAAGTGCAGCTCGGAGTATACGACTTTGTTGCGCTTGCCGGTGAAATCCAAACAGCTTGCAATGAGTGCGCTTGCGACGGTCAAGTTATGAACAAGCGTAACGTCCTTCGCATCCGCACCAATCAGGTTCGCAAGCAAACTACTGACTTCATCAACGAATGGAAA
>JBDTCS010000082.1:0-3830 GCA_039923455.1 Kapaibacterium sp. (SeqCode)
TTGGAATTCGCACGTGACGTATGCAAAGCAACTCCTCGCTAATGGAAAGCGAGCCGTCATCGATAAACCAATTTGCGGCTCTGCGCTAGACATAGAATTGCTTGGAGAATTGCGGACGGCATTTCCCGGAATGCTTTTTGGAGGCTCTGCACTCCCCTACACAAAAGCTATTCAAAGGTTATTGATCGGATTGCGTTCGCAAGCCAGCGAGTTCATCGAAGTGGACATCAATGGGCCGGGCGATAATTTTTTCTTAGGCATTCACTCCCTGGAGATTACGGCAGCATTGTTTACATGGGGCGACGATTCTCTGGTGCATTCGAGTGCTTCCAACATCGAGATCAGAGAGTCGGATAAAATTGTTCGAGTTCATTCGGGAGGTGACAATTGGAACGTGGAAGTGAGACATGCTGGTGATATAACACATACATTGATTTCCACCACGGGAATCTACGATGGGTATCTTGACGCGATGACAAATGCGCTGAGCGGCAATCCGACAACTGACTACTTCGAAAGCGCTCTCTTGGCAGTTCGATTCGCAATTGCGGCCCAAGAATCGAAACGAATTTCGGCACCGATTACGCTCTCAGAACTCCCTATCAACTCAAGTATCCCCTCTCCAGCCTTCATAAAACAATATTGCGAAACACATTTTGATCGGCCTCTCTAGGTTGTTTCAAAACTCTTCGTTCAAAAGTGGTGTAGTTTTGGAAATGAAATCATCTTCGACGGGCAAAAAGCGTGATCGAGGGCCTTATCTTTATTTGGCTCCGGTCTTGATCGGACTTACAGTATTTACTGCGGGCCCGGTCATTGCGTCGTTCTTACTTTCGTTCACGAGATGGGAGATCTCGACTACCCCTGTCTGGTCAGGACTTGAAAACTATCGCGCACTTTTTGCCTCTGAGCTTTTTTGGCAAGTGCTCGGCAACACCGGCTATTATGTTTTGCTATATGTCCCCTTCTCGGTTCTGACTTCGCTCGGACTTGCATTGTTGCTGAATCAAAAGCTTCGAGGCCTTGCGTTCTTTCGAACAATATTCTTTCTTCCAGTAGTCACTTCGATGGTGGCCGCCGCACTCATCTGGGGCTGGCTATACAATTCTGATATCGGTTTGCTCAACTATTTGCTTTCGAAGATCGGCATCGTCGGGCCTCGCTGGCTCGAAGATCCACGTTGGGCAATGCCCTCGCTTGTGATACTGAGCGTATGGAAGAACGCGGGATATAATATGATGATCTTTCTCGCAGGCTTAAGCAGTATCTCTCCTGAGTTTTACGAGGCCGCAAGGCTTGATGGTGCGAATGCGTGGCAAAGATTCCGAAGTGTGACGTTGCCGCTTCTTTCGCCGGTACTCTTCTTCGTGGTGATCGTCACCACGATTAGCGCGTTTCAAGTTTTCGAGCAAACGTATGTACTCACGCGTGGTGGGCCTGCTAACTCAACGCTAACACTCAGCTATTATATTTGGCAGACGGCGTTCCAATTCTTTAATATGGGTGGTGCGTCATCGATGGCCTATGTGCTGTTTATACTCTTGATCGTGCTGACGTTCCTTCAATTTCAGGTTCGCAAACGGTGGGTATACGAACAGTGAAAGCCGAAGCAAGCTGGAAAACGATTGTGAAATACGGCGTGATGTGCGCTATCGCGTTACTGATGCTCATCCCGTTTTTATGGATGATCTCGACCTCGCTGAAGTCGCCGGACGCTTTGCTTTCGATGCCACCGGAGTTTTTGCCGCTCGCACCTCGCTTTTCTAACTACACCGATGTCTTCAGTCGGATGCCCATCGGGTTGTTCTTTTTCAACTCGCTCAAGATCTCTGTGCTTGGGACGATCGGCGAACTTATGGCGGCATCCCTTGCGGCATACGCGTTTGCGCGAATGCAATTCAAGGGCAAGAATATTCTTTACGGGCTTTTTCTCGCGACGATGATGGTGCCGTTTCAGATTACCATGATACCCGTCTTCATGATTATCAAATGGCTGGGGTGGATGGATTCGCAGGCGTCGCTTATTATACCTCATTTTTTTGGTGGAGCATTCGCATCCGCAGCGTTCGGAATATTTTTACTCCGCCAATTCTTTGAGTCTATTCCGAAAGAATTGGAAGATGCTTCACGAATCGATGGAGCCGGAAGATTTCGGTTTCTCATTAAAGTGATACTGCCGCTTTCGAAACCGGCGCTCGGAGTGTTGGGGCTATTCGTATTCATGGGAATCTGGAATGATCTCTTAAGTCCAGTTCTCTTTCTTTCCAGCGAAGACAAGATGCCACTTCCCTTTGGTCTTGCAACGCTGCAAGCAGCGCAGCACACGAATCGTTACGATCTTTTGATGGCAGGTACACTCGTGAGTATCATCCCGATCATACTCTTTTACATTCTTGTGCAACGCAGAGTCTCGGATGCATTTCTTCGAACCGGAATAAAGGGATGACAGAGTTCGCGCCTTATTCGATCGATCGTATTATACTTCGACGCGTGAGCATTCCGCTCCACGAGCCGTTTCGGATATCGAATGGTGAGGTGAGTGTGAAAGAATCTGTCGTGATCGAGATCGAAGGTGCTGGACACATTGGTTTTGGCGAGGCCTCGCCAATGAGCGGTTCGTTCTATTCGGCAGATTCACCCGATTCGGTTTGGAAGGCATTGTCTGAGGATCTCGTCCCCGAACTCCTTGGTAGTACGATCGATTCTCCCGTAAGTTATGCAAATCAGCTAAATGACTACGGCAGGGAGCCCTTTGCGAGGGCCGGAATCGAAGGGGCGGTTTGGCATCATGCTTCGAACATGCAGAGCACCTCGATTAGTCGATTGTTTGGAGCCAAGCGCGAGCCAATCCCGTCTGGGTTAGCCGTTGGACTTTATGACACGATCGAAACGCTACTTGATCGGATAGAAGGCTTTCTCCGGGCGGGGTATCAACGCACCAAGATCAAGATTCAGCCGGGTTGGGACATTGAGCCGCTTCAGGCTATTCGACAGAAGTTCGGGGATATACCGCTTATGGTTGATGCCAACTGCGCTTATGATCTAAATCATGACCGGAACACACTTCTTGCGCTCGATGCGTTTGATCTCATCATGATCGAGCAGCCCCTGAAACGAGAAGCACTTACAGAGATGGCTGAACTTCAGTCGATGCTCCGGACTCCGCTTTGTGCCGATGAATCGGCCGAGACAATAGAGTCAGTTCAGGAGATCATTCGCCTAGACTCGGCGCGAATAATTAACATCAAAGTGCAGCGAGTTGGTGGACTTTGGAATGCAGTCCAGATGCTCGAAACTGCACGGAAGGCGGGGCTTGGTTGCTGGCTCGGAACGATGCCTGAACTTGGTATAGCGAGCGCGCAAGCGCTTGCTGTTGCAGCACTTACAGGATTTACTTATCCGACAGATGTCGAAGCCAGCGCTCGATGGTTCACTGACGATATTGTGTCTCCACAGATCAAGATCGCATCGAACGGGACGATCGAGCCACCACTTGAGACCGGCATGGGATATGAAGTCGATCACGAGAAATTGAGACAATACACCACTCAGGAGGCCAGCTTCTCACGATGAACACTGCGGCTATTTCACTAAAAGCTCGACTTCACGGTGCGCTGATCCCGGCCGTTCCTATTCCACGCTTTCGGGACGGCGCGATCGACTGGGCTGCGCAAGAATCGTATGTGAAGTACATGTCCAAGGAGCCCGTAGAAGGCGTGGCAGTTTGGGTGCATACCGGTCGAGGTCTACACCTCAGTTACGAAGATAGATCACGGGTGATGTCTTCTTGGAGAGAGGGACTGCGCGACAAGCTGATAATCGCGGGAGCA
>JBDTCS010000083.1:0-2832 GCA_039923455.1 Kapaibacterium sp. (SeqCode)
CAATCATGGATGCCGGCACCAATAGTATTAGTCCGAGCAGCACGGTAACGAAAAGTTTGAGTAATACCGAACTACGAGCATCTCGCCCAGTTCGCTTCCGCTCGGCAATCGCGTCATCGATTCGACGGCCAGATCTTCGAGATGCGGCGAAGGTCGCTTCGCGCGGTGCGTCCTGATTCGCTTCCGGTGATTCGCCCGTTAACGGGCTATAGTTTGATTCGTTATCGCCGGATGTATTGTGCTGAGGTGTGGTGTCTTGATCCATGTGCGGTGAGCGTAGGTGTGTTCAAACGAAGTGGTATTGAGTGTGAGTGATGTGCCAGTTGGCAAAAAGCAAACGTCCCAATTTGCTACTGCTAGCGGTGCACAATGTTTCACCACTACTTAGAGAGTACCCATTATTGCTCATTTACGGGCTTTCTTCGTGGCACTGCAAGCCTGGAATAGAGCCCTCGATCAAGAAAAGCAGATTCTGTTGAGAATACTTTCCAATTGCGCAGGGAGTCGTCCGGAAACATGTTATATTTATGCTCGTAACTTCGTCACATCGAATTTCCAACTCCGTAGCGTCACACTTACACATTTCATAAACGATGATCTCTTCATGGAGCACCCTCAAGACTTTCGTCTTGTCCGTTCTACTCATAGCAGGCTTTTCAGCCACGATTGCCGCTCCTTCAGTGGCATTGGCCAAAGGCCCTTCGCAAAAATACTTTTGGGCAATCGATGAGGACGCTCGTCACGTCTTCATCGGCAAGCTACCTGTTCCAGCAGAGCTTCAAATGAAAGGCAATTGCTACCGATTGACCTACGACGAAAAGGGCGTTGTAACGAAGATCGAGTATTTCCGCGGCGGACGGCTTTCAAACGATCCGGCAACCGGTGTTGCTCAGATCACCATCGAGTTCGTGGATGGATTCGAAAAGCGCATCGGCAAGAATATCTGGGGGCGACCGTTGCAGAGTAAGCAGGGTTTCTACAGCTCTCGCGTAAAGATGGACCCATCGACACATAAAGGGACGATGTTCCTCTACGACGAATTCGGCAACCTTACCGCCGATGAAGATGGCGTTGCGCAATACAAGTGGGAGCTTGATGACAAAGGCAACGTGATCAAGGAGCTACTTTTTGACACGCGTGGTGCACGACTGGAAGATAAAACCGGTCAGTACGAAGTACGCTACAAAGCCGATGCAGAACATCACGTCATCGAGCGTGCAATCTATAGCAAAGAGGGTGAACTTCGCGCCGATGATGATGGCGTAGCGATTCGTCGCACAACCTACGATGCAAATGGTATGCGGACGGAAGTTCGCGTGTTCGGACCCGACGAGCAGTTAGTCGGCTATCAGAATGCCGCAATCATTCAGTTTACCTGGAACAAAGGTGGCGCCCGGACAGAGCTTCGCGTTATGGATAACCACAAAAAGATCCTGCGCATCACGCAAGACACGTTCGATGAGCGCGGTAACCGCCTCACTCGCCATATCTATAAAGCAGAAAACGTCCCGATGGCACCCGGCGTCGCGAGCTTGCAATACAAGTACGATGAGCTCAACAATAATACTTGGGTAGCCAGCTATGATTCCGTCGGCAAGTTCGTCGATGACGAAGATGGCACCACCGAAACCTATTGGAGCTACGATGCCAAAGGGTTCGAACTCGAAGAGCGCTTCAAAAAATCGGATGGGAAGATCGGCGTAGATAACTCCGTAGGTTTTGCGATCAAGAAAGTTACTCGCGATCACGAAGAGAATGCGACCGAAGAGCGTTACTTTGATGAGAACGAGAAGTTGATGATCACCGTGAACGGCTATGCCGTCCGCAAAGCCAAATACAATCCGGATCACGATTTGCTCGAGGTTACTTATTACGACGTGGACGAAAGACCACTCAACACTCCTCCGTATGGTGTCGCGAAGAGCACATGGAAATATGACGAGTCTGGCCTATCGACGGACGCAACGTTTTACAACACCAAGGATGAAGTCGTCGCGATCACCGATTCGACAAAAGAGAACTTCATGCGCGGCATGGCCACCGCTTCGAACACCAGCACGGAAGGTAGCTTCAAGAGTGGTGAGGGACAATATGCCGTTGATTACGATCCGAGAGTTTGGCAGGTCACGAAAGAGTTGAGCGATCAGGCCGATCTGGGTTTGATGCATTTTTCTTCGGAGGCATTCGCACTGATCTTTCACCGAAAGTCAAGCGAGACTGTCGCTGATGCGATGAAGACATTTGTCGATGGGCTCAAGAAGAACTCGAGCAATGTAACCGTCCAAACCGATGAGAAGCGCACTGTGCATAATCACGAAGTGCAATTTGCGCAAGTCGAGGCAGATAGCAAGTCGCAAACGTTTATTTACTTGACCTACTTTGTTAAGACGCGTCGCGGTATTGTTATGATCTCGACCGGCTCAACGAAAGAGACCTTCAAGACGCACGAGTCGGATATGCTCGCACTCTTGAACGCGGTTAGCTATTCGGATTAAGCGTTACGATATTCTTAAAGGCATTCTGAGTTCTGCTTGGAATGCCTTTTTTATTTTTCTTCAATAAAGATGCTCACTCGATCTCACCGCGGCAACGCTTTCTTCTTTGCTGTTCTACTGCTTCTTGGCACTCTGAACGGCTTGCCAAATCGCACGGATGCATTTGCTAAGGGTGCAACGCAGAAATATTTTTGGGTCGTTGATGAAGACACGCGAATGGTGTTCGTCGGCCACTTCCCTGTTGATGCCGCATTGCAAAGCAAAGCCAATTGCTATCGGATGACCTACGATGAGAACGGCGTGCTTACAAAGATCGAGTATCTCAAAGCAGGCAGAC
>JBDTCS010000084.1:0-2620 GCA_039923455.1 Kapaibacterium sp. (SeqCode)
GAATCATGATCAAACAAATATTCCACGTGCACCGGGTCGGCTGGATTACTCGCTCAGTGTTACCGATTCGGTTGGGCAGACGGTTCACGCAGCCGATACGTTACAAGTTGACCAGCGCACGCTACGCACGAAGAAGCGTCAGCTTGTAGATAATGCAGAGATTGAGCATTACAGTCTACTGCTGTTCAACTTTAAATCAGCTGAACTCAGTCCGAATGATCGAGCGGAGTTGAATTTTATCAAGAAGCGTATCACGAAACGTTCAACGGTGACCGTCGCGGGTTACTGTGATAGAATTGGTGATGTGAAGGCAAATCATGTTCTTGCTACGCAGCGTGCGAATGCTGCAGCGCAGATACTCGGGACGGAGGGCGTTCAAGCGGTTGGTCAAACCGAACTACTGTATGACAACGCTACTCCGGAAGCTCGGTTTTATTCCAGAACGGTTGAAGTCACGATCAAGACTCCATTGGAGCACGAGTCAAACTAAGTTCGCAGTCATAGCCAACCGTTAAGAGTTATTGTAAAACCCCCTCGCATCTTGAGGGGGTTTTTGATTGTATCTCTTATTCCGAATAACTTGTCAGCACCTGGTTGTTTGTGCCATTCGGGATCGGGCTTTGCTTGGAATCGCTGTAGTTCGAATCCGAGACCGAAGTAAAATAGCCGATCGAAGGGGCATAGAGGTAGGTGATTGTCGCGGTAGTGGTAGAGGTATTGGAGAAAGCGGGAATGTCAACCACAACTTTTACAACCTTAATGTATCGGTGCACCTTTACGGCCGTCGATCCGCTAACTGGGACGAGCGTTGCGTCACTGCCTCGAGACGCCGTAATGGTGGCATGCACGGTTGCAGCGACCCCACTAACAGTGGCCGTGGCTGTCGAATCAAAGAACGTCTTGCTTGATGTCAGTGTATCTGTCGAAACCCAAACCCCAGGAATGATGAAACCCAATACGGTGATCGGATCTTGGTAACGTGCGATTCCTTCATTCGGAAGTTGCGCGACTCGAGATGTATCTTTATTTGCAACCAAGAACGTTACATCCGTTCTGCCCATATAGGTTTGTCCGGTTGCTGTAGTATAGAAAATTTCTACGGAATCACTTCCTGGAATGAGAACTCCATTCGTGTCCAGCGAAGTGTCGTGAAAAGTAAAGCTATCTCCCGTCTTGAGCGTGTGCGTCGTCGGGGTTGTTGTTGTAGGTCCGGATGGTGTTGTCGAACAACCCGCGATAAAAACGGTAGCAAGCGTCATGAACGCAAGTGCTCTGAGTTTGTAGGATGTTTTCATAAGTGGTGTTGTCAATATGGTTTAGAAAATGGAATAAAAAAATTGTGGCGCGGCGTTTATCGTTTTATCAGCTGCTCCAACCTATCTACGTAGATTTCAAATGCCTTGCGACCGAGAGCAGTGATCTTGTATTGGGTTACTGGTTTGCGCGCTACAAATAGTTTTTTGACGCTGATATATTTGGCCTCTTCTAATTTCTTGAGATGCAAGTTAAGATTGCCATCGCTCGTGTTGACTTTATCCCGTAGGTACGTGAACTCTGCATCCTCGACGGAGACGAGTATTGCCATAATCGCAAGTCGGATTCGCGAATGAATGATATCATCGAGTTGCTGATGATCGAAATTCTTCATGGAGTCTGGATTTTATTCTCCAGCATCAGCTAATCTCGTCTTCATCCGGTTCATGATGATACCGGGCGTGACGACGCAAAGGAGTATCATCACGCTTTCGATCGCAAGCACGTGTACCGACGGCCATAGAAACATCATTATCGCGCCAAGCCACCACACGATCGAGAGGTTGCGAAGCCAGCGCATCCCCGTCACGGAGCCGTGCAATAAATAGGCTGTGCCAAGGATCGTCGCGGTGAGCGGGCAGAGCGCGTACATTCCGACGACCGTGCGCAGCTCGAGTACATAGGCGAGTGACGTCATGCAGACGATGATGCAAATACTCACGCCACATCCGAACCAAATGTTTTGCAATATGCGATCAGCGAGTGTGTGTACTCGATGCACTCGTGTGCGTCGCGTGCTTGTCGTAATATATATTGCCCCGAGAAGAGAGAGTATCAGCCACACCCAGCCGGCCTTCAGATCGGTATCAGTGATCGCCTCGAAATAAGTGAGGAAAAGCACCAGAGAAACAATGCCACCGATAACCGCTGAGGGCGTACCATCTTCAGCCGCAGCAGCTCGGGTATCACTCATGATGCGTCGAATGAATTGAATCTCGTCCTCGGTACTTTGTGTGTTCATTTCGAGAATCCTCACCTTTGTTTACGAAGCACTTTTGTTTACAAAGTGCTTTTAGGGTGGACTTGGTTCCCAAGGAAAGCCAGCTCGTAGATTTGTGGGATACTTTGCACTCTTGAAATTGCCCTTTGCGATTGGATTAAGCGGTTTTGGTGTGAACCATCCATCCGAGAGGATTGTCATTTGAGGGATGTCGTTCTTCGAGTTGTTCGTGTGTCTTTAGATGGGTAGGCGATTTATTCTGAATCGAGCAGTGGACCGCCAACGAACAAAAAGTGTTTGCATGTTTTGCCCGCGAATAAGCTGTGAGTTTCCCAGCGTATTTGCTTTGTAGGATGTTAGTATCCT
>JBDTCS010000085.1:0-16471 GCA_039923455.1 Kapaibacterium sp. (SeqCode)
CTACGCATGGGCAAACCCCCACTTTCACTTCATTTCGAAGGATTATAGACCACTATTTGCGTCGGAATCATTAGCGCAAACTGAGCATTCCAATTTGTAGATAATCGGTACTTATTTTAATAAATTGGGAAGATTAGCACTCTGAGCACTTTCAAACTTAGCACTTTGCACTCATGCCTTCTGAATTTAGTCTCCTTCGCGGGCTTGCATCTCTGATCGACACACTGGGCAGAAAAGGCCTTCCATTCTTATCAACTCGTAACAAGAAGAAGGATGCTGTTCTATTTCAGCATTTGCTTAATGTATCTTTTGAGGATGAGCAGGAGGTCGCCAAAGCAACTCTTGGCAAGGGTTATGCAAAGAAATATTACGAGGTGCTCCGTTCGAATCTGAAGAGCGAGTTATTGAGTACGCTGTTTCATCTTGATCTTTCGCGCGAAGCTTTCTCGGAGTATGCAAAGGCAATTTACGAAAGCAACAGATCGGTTTTTATTACACAAACACTTCAGATGCTCGGGCTGGAGGCCCTGTGTGTTCAACTTGCGATTAAGGGACTCGAAAAGGCTGAGAAATATGAGTTGACGGCAAACGCAATCCAATTTATCGACTTGTTGCGTTCAAATGTTAGTCGGTCCGGTTTACAGAAAGAGTCTGAAGCTTACACTGTTCGATTGGAAACCCTGCTTAGAGATTATAGCAACGAACTACGAATCAGAAAGCTTCTTGACGAACTGGCAGTCTACTATTCCACGCATGGTGCTCAATCGACCTCCGTCACAAAGCGCGCGCAAGTGATGATGAACGAGATCGACGTGATTTTTTCTAAGACTCCACGGTTCGAGGTCGGCTTCGAATATTACCGTATTAAGATCATTGCGCTTGAAAGTGCGAGCGAGTATGCGTCTGCGATGGAGATATGTAATGAGGCTTTACAGTTTCTCGATGCGCGGCCCGACTTTTATAGTCAATCGAGGTATGCCTCGTTCACCCTCTCGCTCATCGAGTGTTCATTCCATGCCCGCGATTTAGATTCAGCGGAAAATGCAATCGCCCTGTGTGAGCCACTCTTTGCTACGACCAACTCAAACTGGTTTATATTAGCCTCGTACAAATTTCTGACCTTCATGCACCGATCAAGATTGAATGATGCGTCAGAAGTTCTAAACCAAGTGCAGCATCATGTGCGGTATCAAGCCCTTACGACAGTAACACATCAGAAGTGGCAACTCTATGGGCTATACCTCCAGTATGCCTCTGCAATCGATAACAAAAAAGCGAAGGCACCAACATTATCCGAGTTGAAGAGCTTTAGATCCGGAGCGAAGGAATTTGCAAAAGATAAAAGTGGCTACAATTTCGCCATCAAACTACTTGAAATTCTGCTTCTATTTGAAGACCACAATTTACGGGGACTTGATAATCAGATTGGATCGCTAAGGCAATACAAGCAACGCCATTTGAAAAATGAGAAGGATTCTCAAATTCTGGTTGGATATATCCTGGATTGTATTGAGTCTTTCTCCAAACCAAAACCTTCCGTTGCGTCACAGACCCGACGGGCCACCGAAACAAAGAGGAGACTTGTGGCTTTGAAGATCATTTCCGGCATTCAGGTACTACCGTACGCCTGGGTCTGCGACAGAGTGTTTAAACTCAACCGAGACATGCGAATTGAAGAGGAGTGATCCCTAGAGAAATAAATTTCAGCGCACGATCATGATCGGTTGGCTTACTATTTGGCCGGATTGCGTTAGTCGGACGATGTAGTTACCGGAAGCTAATGAAGCGATGTTAAGCGTAGATTCGGTTGGAGTGATCGAAGCTGTAGTGATCTCTTGTGTTAGCATTCGCACACCGCGGGTACCATAAATCGAGATGTTTGCCGGACTCGCACCGTCCAGTTGGTATTGCACTTGGAGAGTGTTGGGTTCAGTGATGCGGGTTGTAGCTGTAAGTGTTATGTGCGCGTTGACACGATGCAGTTCAACGCGATTCGAGTTTTCAATCGAGACGCTGACAAATACATCACCATCAGTGTTGCCTTTTCGTGTTTCAGTCCAGGCCGCAGCGAACTCGCCTTTGTACGCATCGCTGCCGGTGTAGTCGCCCAAGAACGAAGGCCCGCCGAAGCCCGCACAAACCAATACATTGAATCCTGCTGTCGGATCTTCAAGTGGACGCTCCGCAAAGCTTCCCGATTGTATGAGCTCGGCTCGATAGGGCCACGCGAGAAAATTATTTTTGTCCAGTTCGGAAGAATAATAGAACATGCTCATCCGATTCGTCCATGTATCATACGCAACCCACGGCAAAAAGCGATCGTAGTGCAACGCTTGTCCTATGCCTCCGAGCATCACAGGTGCGCTCCAGGTTGCTCCGCTATCGTTTGACAAAATTCGGTAGAGCACTGCGCTCGAATCACGATTCGGCCATAGGTACCAACTCCCATAGACAAAGTATATCTGATTCCGCGCAAGATCTACTTGGAATGTCGTGTAAGGAAAAACGCGGCTGCTCGTTGGGCCTTTGAGTTGCGAAGCCCAACTACTGCCTTGTCGGGGATACTCCAGATAGGGAGTAAGCGTTTGTGTTCGGAACGTGAGCCCACCATCGAGCGATGTTGCAAAATAATGTCGCGGTGACCAATCGGGAGCATAATACGAGCTGAAGCTCACATACACTTCGCCGAATGTACCGGTTCGAACGTGAGCAAAATGTGGCAATGAATCAAAGATGCTCGTTGGCTTCGACCACGACTGCCCATGATCATCGCTCCATGTTAGCTTGATCGTGATCGTGTCATTGTACAATGAAAAACCGGACCACGAAATGTAGACACGCCCGAAGTGCGGACTTTTCGGGCTGTTGTCAACAGTCATAGATGGCTTATCCGGCGAATCCTGCGTCGTCCAGATGTAGGCAGGAGTGCAATGAATCCAATCAAAACCGTTAATCGTCTTTGCAACCATGATCGCGTTTCCCGCGATGAAGGTGTAATAAATATTACCATCCTCGGAGGGTGCAAGTACGGGATCTCCGACCGAATAATAGTTGTAAGCAGTGTTGGGCGGAAGTCGAACGGTTTGCCATGAAGTACCAGCATCCGTCGACACATACGCTGGCATCTGCAACTTACCCATGTGCTCGTCGTTTGCTCCGACGATGATCAAATTTGGATCTCTGCGGCTTATTGCAATACTCGTCTCTTCCTGTCCTCCATCGGCATTCGAAATATCGAGTCCTGTTCCTTGACCAAGCACTTCATCTTTACTTCCTGCGCTTCCGCGCTGTTCACTTGGGTGATGTTCACTTGCACGTGTAGCTCCAAGTTTATCCTCGACACGATACTGCACTCTTCGAGCGAATGCATCGCTCCGCATATACAGCCACTCGCCGTTCGGATATTTCGTGAGCTCTTCGTGTGTGAGTGAATCGATAGTGTGCTGTGAAGTCTGAGCTCGGGTCTCTTGCACATGTAGAATCATGCCGAAGCAAAATGCGACTGCGAAAAAAACAACGAACCTCTTCTGAGAGCGAAAGATCATCCGGAACATGCGTATAGGTTTCGCAGGACGGCGCGAAAGTGTGATCAGTAATATTCAACACAATTTGCTCTGCGAAGTTACAGCATTGGACGAAGCTCGAACCGATGCCGCGAAAATGGCCAAAAACGCCGAAAATTGGTTATTAAACTGTTTCCTCAGTATTAAGTTTTGAATAAGAGTGCTCGCGAGTGACCAATACGGACCAAACCGGAGCACTTCAATTCGATACCACTTGTTTTCTAAGTGTTCCGGTGGTACATACACACGCTCTTAGAAAATGCTCGCTACGATGACAAAAACGGTTCTGGTGGTCGATGATGAAAAAGACATACGCGACCTAATCGCCTATAATCTTTCCAAAGAAGGATTCGCCGTGCTCACTGCTGCCGATGGCAACGAGGCGCTGCTCAAAATGGAAGAGCACAAAGTCGCGGTTGTGATACTTGATATCATGATGCCTGGGATGGATGGCTTCGAAGTGTGCAGAAGAATTCGCGCCAAGGAAGCGAAGTCGGTCGGGCCGATTCGTCAGTCGATGCCGGTAATTTTTCTGACTGCGCGTTCCGGCGAAGCGGATCAGATCATTGGTCTTGAACTCGGTGCTGATGATTATATTCAAAAACCGGTTTCGCCAAGAGTGCTCGTCGCGAGAGTGAAGTCGATTTTGCGTCGAACTGAGAGGCCGGAGCTTTACTCGATGAGTGATGATGCCGGAAAAGAACAGATCTCGGTCGGAGATATTCTCATTGATCGTGCTTCATACAAAGTCCACATCGATGGTAGCGAAGTATTTTTCCCGCGCAAGGAATTTGAACTGCTCTATTTTCTTGCAACGCATCCGGGCCGTGTGTATTCTCGCGAGGCATTGCTCAATCGGGTTTGGGGTGAAGGCGCATACGTAGTTGAGCGCACTGTTGATGTACACATTTTTAAAGTTCGCGAAAAACTCGGCGCACGAGGCGAGAAGATCGAAACTGTTAAAGGGGTCGGATACAGGTTCATCTCCTAAAGCCGGTATTTGTAGGGACGCTCAACAGCTGGCCCGAAGTGACAAAGGAAGGAATTCGGTAATACCGCTGTTGCCTAATAACAATACTCATCACGAGAACCTGAACACATTACCGCGATAGCGTGGGCTCACTCAAAAGTCAGGCGTTTATCTTTCCACCTGTTTTGGTGGGTATGTCGCTCGTCGTGATAAATCTTGTGGCCGACCGATATATTCCCATCGGTACCTCCACCCTCATAATTACTTCCGTACTTCTGTTCGCAGTTTCCCTCTTATTCAGCTACTGGAATGCAAAGCGACTCGTACGTCCGCTGATAGAACTGGTACCACAAACGGATGCGATTGCGCAAGGCAAGCTTGTAGTATCGAATCACGGTGATAGGAGTGTGCCGCAAGAAGTTGAATATCTCGTGCGAGCAATTGATCAGATTGCTGAGAAGCAAGCACGCGATTTCGCCGCGATGCAAAAACTTGAGCGCATCCGCTCGGAATTCTTGGGAAACGTATCGCATGAATTGCGCACGCCAATCTTCGCAGTGCAGGGTTTTATAGAGACGCTACTCGATGGTGCAGTGGACGATCCGAAAGTGAATCGCGATTTTTTAGAGCGTGCAGGTTCGCAGGCCGCAAGGCTCAACTCCTTGCTTAATGATCTTATCGATATCAGCCGCATCGAAAGTGGTGAGATGCGCATGAGCTTTCGACTTTTCGATATTCAGCTTTTTTTACGCGAGGTAGTTCGTGATATGCAGTCGATTGCCGAACGCAAGCACATCGAGCTGTATTTTACGGGCAACATTCGGCAGCATCACGAGATCATGGTCTTCGGCGACAAAGATCGACTCAAGCAAGTGATGATCAACCTGATCGACAACGCAATAAAATATTCGAACGAAGCCGGTAGTGTTAAAGTGGAACTTGTGAGTGGCACTCCCACCGATCAAGAAGTGACCGTGCTCGTGCATGATACCGGTATCGGAATTGCGCAAGAGCATCTTTCGAGACTCTTCGAAAGATTTTATCGTGTTGATAAGGATCGTGCACGCTCATCGCCAGGTGGCACCGGCTTAGGTCTCGCGATCGTGAAGCACATCGTGGAAGCACATCACGGTATGATCAAAGTCGAATCGACTCCCTCGGTCGGCAGCACGTTTAGCTTTACGCTGCACCGCGAGCCCTTCTGATCTATGCTGTTATTTCGTTAAGACTATCTTGATGACCTCACTCACTCCAGCTGAATTCATGATCACGTAGTAGAGTCCCGCAGGTTGTTCGGAAAGATCTATCTCTGAAGTTGGATGCAACGGATCATACGAGAAAATATTCTTGCCGAGTACGTTATATATTTTCAGGTCGCTGATCGTTTGTGATTTGCTATCGATCCATAGCTTACCGGTAGTTGGATTGGGATAAATATGTACGCCAAATTGTGATGGGATGCTTGAGACTCCAACCGTACTTACCGTATAACACGTCGAGGTGTCGGAGCAACCGTTCACGGTTACAGCGACGGAATAAAGTCCATCCGTCGAAGCAATATAGATCTGATTTGTTGCGCCCTTGATTGGCGAGAAATGATTACCACAATCGAGCCACTGATAGGTAGCGCCCACAGTTTGCGCCGTAAGCACTATCCCCTGCTGCGTCACAACAGCCATTGGCAGCGTTTGCACCGTAACCTTCGTCTCGGCTGATGCTGCAGAACATCCATTCGCGTCCGTCACGACAACCCAATAGATTCCCTCTTCGCTAACGGAAATGCTGCGCGTCTTTGCAGAGTTGCTCCACAAATAGTTGCTCGCGGAGTCCGATGTGAGCATGACTCCTTCGCCTTGACAAATATTCGTCGAACCGCTCGGGGTGATCTTCGCGATTGGCAGCGGATTCACGACCACATTTGTCTCCGCACTTGTCGCCGTGCATCCGGCAGCATTCGTCACGGTGACAGAATATTTGCCCGCCTCAAACACATTGATAGATTGCGAAGCCGCTCCGGTATTCCAGAGGTAGGTCGATGCCGCGCTCACAGTTAGCGTCACAGAATCTCCATCGCATATCGTTGTCGATTTGTTCGGGATGATCGTCGCAGCGGGAGCGGGACTGGTCGTCACGACAGTGATCGGAGATGTTGCCGAACAACCTGCGGGAAATTTTACTGTGACCGAATAATTGCCAGCTTTCGAAACCGTTATCGCACGTGTCGTTGCGCCGGTGCTCCACAAATAAGAACTCGCAGCGTTTGCGATAAGCGTCACCGAGTCCCCGTTGCAGATCGTGGTTGAGGTTGGAGCCGTAATCGATGCACCAATGACGTCGAAATGCTTCGAACAGATCGTGCCGTTATAAGTCGCTTCGAAAGTGTAGCTGCCCGGGATGGTTGGCATCGTTTTGTGCCAATACCACCAAGTCGAAACATAGTCTCCGGTACTATTGTGTACCCAATTTGAAAACGTTGTTCCGTCGGGGTTCAGTATCTTACATGCAGCGCTAAGTCCGTTCGTCTCGTTGCGCAAATAGATTGCTAAGACAGCACTCACACCTGGTTGATAGCAACTATCTTCGTACGGTGTTTCGGTAGCGGGACATGCTGGCAAGAGTGGCACTGCGGAGTGCACGCCAGCTTTCATGAGTGCAGGCTCGCGATAGGATCGCTGCGATACCCACCACGATCTTGCGCTTAAGCGATTGCAGGTGCCTTGCCACGGATCGGTCCTTGTTGCGAAGGTCGTGCCGTTCCACACTTCGAAATGTAAATGCGGACCCGTCGAACTACCAGAGCTTCCAACGTTTCCAAGAAACTCACCGAGCGCAACAGTTGCTCCGATGGCTTTGCTCGTCAGCGAATTCTTCTTCATGTGAAGATAGACGGAGCAAGAACCATCGGCGTGTTGAATCACGATATAGTTAGGCGATAAATTATTTGCTGCGCAGTTCTTGTCGTAATTTCCATCGGCCTTCGCGACGATCGTACCAGCAGCTGCAGCAATGATCTCGACTTGATTAAGATCCATCTTGTAAAACAAGAACGGCGTGATCCCTATGTCGGTGCCTGCATGACCATCATAAGTCGCGCTGCCGCAATTGTAATCTTTGATTCCACCACTTGTCGTATCCTCATCAACATAATTAAAGATTGCATAGTAGCTGCAATCGTTCAATCCATTCGCGGTGCGCAATGGCCAAATAAAAGTGGTGGTTGTCGTTGCACTGTTTGGTGATGTGCACTGCTGCGAATTTCCATGGATGCGTTTCAAATTCGTTGCGATCTCTTGCTCGATGCTACGATATTGTTCGGGTGTAACGCATGGATTGAGGGCATCGGCTTTGCCGCTCGGATAAATGCCGCCGGAATCAGTCTTCGGTTCGATGCTTGAAATACATTGTGCGCGCGAAATGCCTGAAGCCCGTAGCAACACAGCAAACAGGATAGCAAAGAGTAGATTGTTCTTCATGAGTGTACCGCAAAACATTAAGACGAACGGGAGAGATGTAGGCGACCTCTGTTAATTCGACGCATTCGGGCTAATGTGGGTAAGCCTTCGGGAGCGAATATAACACATGCTAACGCGGATTCCAAGCACCTTCTTATTCGAACTACCAAGTTCGGCTACTGGTTGTTGGTGCTGAAATACCTTCTCACATATTAGACATGCCACTCATAGAAAGTAAAACGACGCGAATAATCATCGCGTCCACCGTGGGAGTGCTTTTACTTGGCATGGAACTGCTGAGCTCTCCAAGGAATTGGCCGCACATTGCAGCGATCATACTCTACCTAAACACAATTCGATACGTGATCGATTGGAATCCCATACCGCCGAAACAAAAAGTTTGGTGGCTTTTGTATTCGCTTCCGATACTCGTGATCGAATTTTCCTATAACAGCAAAGATCTAACACTTTTGATCTTCGCTTCAGGAATTTGGTTGGTGGCTGCCTATCGCCTTCAGCAAGAATTTGCGAGCAAGAAACTGAGACCAATGGCAAATCACTAGATCAATGTCAAAGGAATTGAATCGAGGTAGCCGGCGAGTGGATTGCGATTCTCAACGCTTCCTTCCGGTAGCTTCGATCTTCCCAATAAGAGCGTACGCATCTTGACTTGTGGAGGAACCCGTAATCTCGCGGACCGTTGTTTCATCAATGTGTTGCAGTGGTAGTATCGGCGGCTGGGGTCAGTGCTGAGGTAATTTCCTTTGCGGTGTCGGAATCTCTGCCGTTTGGCGTTATTGCAAATGCAGTGGTGCAAGGCCGGCACATTGCGATCAAAACAATTATTGGAATTCGTGATAACGTCCGAGACATATTCTTGTTAGGTAACTATCGGACGGAGCTTGATTCTGTTCTTGCGCCAGAACGAGAATCGGCCTAAAGGACGAAATTTTCAGGTTAAGTTTGATGAAGTATAGCGAAACGACATACCTTACGAGTAGCAAATCGCAAATGTGGATCCCCCTAAACCGACATGCCTGAGCAAATTCTGCTGATCGGAGCTGGACTCCTCTTCGTCAGTATTCTCTTTACCAAGATCAGTGCGAAGCTTGGCGTGCCGGCGCTTGTGGCATTTCTGATCGTCGGTATTTTCGCAGGACCGGAAGGTATCGGACACATCACGGTGCACAATCCCGATGCGATTCAACTCGTCGGCATCTTTGCACTAATCACAATTTTATTTAGCGGTGGTTTCGAAACCGAGTGGGCAGACCTTCGACCGGTGATCGGACGCGGGCTGCTACTCGCAACGATTGGGCTTTGCATTACGGCCGGGCTTGTCGCAGCGATTATGCATGTACTCTTCGCAACAACGTGGCTCGAAGGGTTATTATTCGGAAGTATTATTAGCTGCACCGATGTAGCCGCAGTGTTCTCCGTCTTGCGCTCGAGATCACTTTTGCTAAGAGCCGGACTTGGACCGATTGCAGAATTTGAATCTGCGGCCAACGATCCGACTGCTGTCATCCTTACGCTCGCAATCATTCAACTCATTCGCACTCCGGGCTCATCCGTCCTCGGCCTCGTACCCGAATTTTTTCTGCAGATGATCGTCGGAATAGTTTGCGGCGCTGCGATGGGATTCGTGATTCCAAAGATCATCAACTGGCTCGACCTCGAACACGATGGACTTTATTCACCGCTAACGCTTGCGCTTGCCATACTAACATACTCGCTCGCGAGTGCACTTCACGGCAGCGGATATTTAGCTGCGTATGTTGCGGGTGTGATGATGAATCGACAGGGTTTTTATCAAAAGAAGAGTCTAAAGCGATTTCTTGTCGGAGTCTCGTGGCTTGCGCAGATCGTGATGTTCGTAACGCTTGGTCTGATACTTCGTCCATCGCATGTTGCCGACATTCTGCGGCAAGGACTTCTCATCAGCGCATTCCTGATCTTTTTTGCTCGACCGGTGAGCGTGATCGCAACGCTCTTTTTAACCAAGATGACGATGCGGGAAATGCTTATGGTTTCGTGGCTCGGATTGCGTGGAGCTGTGCCGATTATACTTGGAACATTCACGCTCTACTCCGGACTTGCCGTCTCGCAACTCATTTTCGATCTGGTATTCGTTGTGGTACTGCTTTCCGTATTAATACAAGGGACGACGCTCGTGCGAGTTGCGAAGCTTTTGCGTGTAACGATTCCCGCCGACCCAACTGTCTGATTACTCGATCCCGTATTGTTTGAGCTTGCGATAGAGTGTCGTTGTAGCAATATCGAGTTGTTGCGCTGTCAGTAATTTACGGTGTAGGTTCGTGCTAACTTTGCCTGCACCCGATTCCAGGTTATTTCCATGAACCAATAGTCCTTCAATGCTTTTACCCATTGGTGACGACAACACAAAACGCATTTCGTTTCCGACCGTGACGGTCGGGCTGATCGTGATAAACGTTGCTGTCTTTTTTCTTGAACTGGTACAAGGCGATGATTTTGTCAAGCGATTCTCGCTCATTCCGTCGGCTTTTCAGAACGGCGGTTTTCCTGTCTGGAGTATTTTCACAGCGATGTTCCTGCACGCGGGTTGGGCGCATCTGCTCGGTAACATGCTCTATCTCTACGTCTTCGGGGATAATGTCGAGGATAATTTTGGGCACCTGAAGTTTCTGATCTTCTATTTGGCTTGCGGCGTCATCGCTTTTGCAGGGCAGATTTATGCGCATCCAACTTCGAACATATCCAATCTTGGTGCCTCCGGCGCGATTTCAGGGGTTCTGGCTGCTTATTTGTTTCTGTTTCCGAAGAACAAAGTCCGCGTGCTGCTGGGCTATTTTATATTCAAAGTAAACGCGTGGGTGGTACTCGGGCTGTGGGCATTGATGCAGCTATTTGCGGGGTATAGCTCCATTTCTGGCTCAATCGGGACAGATACCGGTGGAATCGCCTATGTCGCGCACGTTTCCGGATTTGTCACCGGTGCAATACTTGTTTTTGTTTTTCGAAGCCATCAGGCAACCGAGGTGGATGATGCACGGTTTAGAACTCGGATACCATAACGCTTTCCGAGCATGGGCTCTAAACTTGCGAACAGGAGTTCGCGTTTTTTAGGGCACCGGGGAAAGCTGGCCGATCAAAGTGATCAAAGCCGATACGTGGTACCTGACGGGAATGAAACGTCATTCCCCGGCAACAATCTGAACTAAGAGCATACGAATATGTCTATCCGCGTTAAGACCTTCCGCATTTCCAACGAAACCGACGAGCAGAATCTGAACTCCTTTTTGGAGAACAAGGTCGTTCGACATTGGGGCACAGAGTATTCCGGCGATCCATCGCTCGGTATTTGGAACGTCATCGTAGCATTTGAAGAGCGCGAAGGACGCACAAACGACGCTCGTTCCGAAGGTCGAGGCGGCCGAAACGAAGGCCGCGGTAATGATCGAAGAGATGGTGACAGACGCGATGGTGACAGACGCGATGGCGACCGTCGTGATGGTGACAGACGTGATGGCGACCGTAGAGACGGACGTCGTGGTGAGAATGATGCGAGTCGCCCTGCAGTAAGTCGTGAGCCGAAGCGTGAGAAACTTCCTCGCGAAGAACATGTCGTGGACGTTCCGGAAGCAGATAGGCCGCTCTATGAAGCTTTGCGCAAGTGGCGTAACGCTCGCGCTCGTGAAGAGAACCTCCGCCCGGTTGCACTCTTTTCGAACAAGCAGCTTGAGGATATTGTGAAGACGAAGCCCGGCACAGCCGAGCAACTTCGTGGCATCACTGCGGAAATGACAGCACCATACTTCGAGCGTTACAGCCAGGAAATGCTCGGATTCATCTCGGGCTCGCACGCACCGGAGTCCGCTCCAAGTCAGGCATCGCAGGACGCAACTGCGTAACAGTTTTTCGGACGTATCAAAAAAGGGTTGTATTTTACAACCCTCCAGAGATGTGTGTTAGATGAGAGAGGCCTGGGGGCCCGTCATTGATATTGATCAGCGATGATTTCCATCAGCGATGATCCCCAGACTCATGTTGTGTCGTTTCGGATCGATGCAAAGTTCGCGGTATGGGATTAGAGAATGATTACGTCTCAGTCATCACCAGGTTAAGCATTCGCTTTACGATCAAAATATGCCGAGATTGACCGAAGCGGTGCTTTCCGAATTGCTTCCTACGTTCTGGAGCTCCGACTTTGCGAACAAGCTTGCAAATCCGTCGGCAATGCGAGACATGCTGGCGATTTGTGCAGCGAATCCGAAAGAGTGTTTTGAGCTGACGTTCTACGCTTCGTTCGCAAAGCGAATGCTCGAGGTGATGCGCCGAGAAGGAAAGCAAACGCTGGGATTCGATCGGATGCAACAATCCTTTACGGAGGCCGTACAAAAAGTGACGACGATCATTGAGAAGTTTGGAACACTTGGTTTCGCGCAATCGAATACCTATGTGAGCTCGTCGCCCGGGGCGATGCAAGCCATATTAGTACTGATCGATGATCTTACGATTGTCAAGGAGTGGCAGTTAACCGTGGAGCAAACGCAGACGTAATATTACGTGAAAAATAGCCACCAAGAAGAATTGATTATCCCAGGCTCGCTCGCTGCGCTCGAGCAGGTGCACGCTTGGGTGGTGGAAAAAATTTCTGTTGTCGAAATTCGTGACGAAGATCGACATAATATTTTGCTTGCCGTAAGCGAAGCCGTCACAAACGCGATTCGTCACGGAAGCAAAGAAAAAGTGCAGAACGCAGTCGAGATCCACTTCCGACTCGATGGCAACGCGATCACCTTTGCCGTACATGATAGCGGTGAGGGCTTCTCACCGGACGCGCTTCCTGACCCGACATCGGATGAGCATTTGTTTCAAACCGGTGGTCGAGGTGTGTTCTTGTTAAAGGCGCTCGCAAGTAACGTCCAATTCCTCTCGACCGATACGGGCACCACCGTTTCGTTTTCTTTCACTTGGGATTAGTTATCTCCACATTAGACTATTCATGAATTTATTTGCACCGGCACAGCGCAAGCTAACACTGCTTTGGCTTTTGCAGTGTGTGTTATTCTTTGTGCGAGGATCAGGTATTTGGCCATCACCAATTCTTGGATTGATCGTCTACGTTGCGAGCACGATTGTGATGATCGTCGCATTTTTTATCGCAAAAGAATTCGAAGAAGCCGATCCGGAAAATTTCGTACGATTCCTAAAGCTCACCGCAGGCTCATTCGCAGCGATCGCGCTTGGAATGGTGAACACGCGTTCGAGTGGTGTGCAATCCCTCAGTGATGATTCGTGGCAATTGTATTCTCGCTTACTACTTCCGGTAGGTGGCTATTTGCTGGCGAGCTGGTCGTTGCTCGGTTTATTGCGCGTCGTGGAACGCAGACCAAGCCTCGCGATACTTTTTGTGTGGAATGCTGCGGTCATGATCTTCATCTCAAACGGAATGCATGTGATGATCATACTTTCGCTGGCAACGCTCTCAGCGCTCTTGCTTCTTCGGGAGAAATGGATTGCAGCATACGTCACGCTCTTCTTGGCGTTCGGTGCGCACGTGCCGGGTTTATTTGTGCTGCCACTCTACATGAAGTTTCACGCGTTCAGGTTAAAGAAGGAAAAACAGGCACGCACCTTCAGCTTCATCGCGATGCTCTATCTGCTGGGTGTGTTGCTCTTGACGTATGTTGGAGGGCACATGGAGCGAGGGTTCGACATATTTCCCTTTACACTCTTTTGGTACACTCCGTTCGAAGTCATGTTCGTTTTGAATTCGCCCATCTATCTCGGAGTGTTGGTGCTCGCGTTTCTCGCGTGCGGTGTTTTGGCTTGGTTCGCACAGACTTCGGGTAAAGATTCTCTGCTCTATGGGCTCGTGCTCATCTACACGATCCTCGCTGCGGCAATGTTTCCGTTGGATCCGACAGCGATTATTCTTCCACTCGCGCTCGCAACAGTCTTTCGAAGCATTCCGCAACTTTGGCTCGCCTTCTGTCTTGGCTTGATAATAACGCTTACGAGATTCACGCTCGGCCCAGATTCACCATTGTTGTTAGATAGTATGGTCGCGATTTTTCTATTACTAATGATCGCTCAACTCCGCAACGCTCGAAGAGAGACCGGTTTCTTCGGTCAAGTCGAGTTGCAGGAAACAGAGCAGAGCTTCGGTTGATCGCCTGCCTATCTCAGCACGCTCTCCAGCGCTGAGCGGGCGTCTGTTTTTTCGTCGCGATACTTAATGATGATCGGCGCATAGAGCGAGAGTCCGTGCTCTTTTGCGAAGTCCGATTTATGCCCGACTGCTCGTGCACCCGCAACTACGACAGCTCCTTCGGGAATAACCAGCGGACCGTTCGGTCCCTCACGCGTGATAATCCGTGAATTTACGACATCATAAACCGGAGTCGAACCCGTAAGCACCACTCCCGTACCCAAAACAGCCCGACGCTTTACGATACAGCCCTCGTAGACACCGGTATTTCCACCAAGGAGCACATCGTCCTCAATGATGACCGGAAGCGCACCAGCGGGCTCTAACACGCCTCCAACTTGGGCTGCCGCGCTGATATGAACTCCTGTCCCGATCTGTGCGCACGAGCCGACGAGCGCATGGGAATCGATCAGCGTGCCGGTATTCACATAGGCACCAATATTCACATAGCTGGGTGGCATGATGATCACACCGGGTGCGATATAGGCTCCATCGCGAACGCTGGAGCCGCCGGGCACGATGCGAACGTTATCCTTAAGCGCAAATGTGCGAACCGGAACAGTCTCTTTGTCGAAGAACTGCCACGGCTTTCCGGTCTCGATCTCAACCAACTTACCAAGCCTGAAACCGAGGAGTATGCCTTGCTTCACCCAAGCGTTGGTTCTCCAGCCACCAATCTGAGTCGCGTCAGGCTCCGCGGCACGCACCTCACCGGAGTTTAGCATTTTGCGCAAGGCAATGTAGCTAACCGATGCCTGCGCACGTCGCAGCATCAGGTCATCGCCCGTGAGTGCTTGATGCTCTTCGATGCTTGCTTGAAGACTTTTGATATCCATGTGTCAATCGTTGGGTAACGGAATGAATCGTTTGGTTACTCGCACAAAAGAAAAAGCCCTTCCGTGATAATTCATCAGGGAAGGGCTTAACGCGAAATTCGCAATTTTTATTTCTCTACGTTCGGCTTTTGTCAGCCGAACATTACTCGTTACTTTAACTTGAAGCTAACAGCTGCTTTTTCGAGAATTGCCTTATAGCTCGATTCAAGTGAAGTTGGCCAGTTGATCGTCACACGATAAACCATTTTGCCCTTTGCGATAAAATAGGCGCGCGAACCAGCCGAAGAAACGAAAGAGTAGTTGATTACTTTCGCAGGTTGACCACCGATCGTCGCGCTTGAAACAGCTGCACCACGATAGATCTTCTTTGAATTTTCGTCGACGAACTTTCCAAGATCAGCGCCGCCAGCGTTATCGAGCAGATCTACTTGTAGCGTAGCATCGTTACGCTCACCCTTGATTACAACGCCCTTTGCCGAAGCACGGATGTTGAAATTGTTGGGGTACTCCACCGAGTAGCCGCTACCGTTATAGGTGCTGAATGTTTCGGATGGTTTGATATCTTCCATCAGCGCAGCCTCAGTCGCGCTATCCAATTTGCCGCCCGTCATTTTGATCACGTGTGCAAGCACAACAGATTTTTCAGCGAGCTCAAACACCGGCTTGTACTTCGCCATCCGACTCGGGCCGAAGCTCGAAGCATCGAAGTAGGTCATGAGTGAATCATGATCGGCAAAAATTCTGTAGCCTGCATAACCATCTTCTTCTTTGCCTTGTGTGAATGTTAGCTTCACGGCAGGCTGTCCGCCGAGCGTTGTTTGCTCGGTCGCACCGAAGGTCACGCCTTCCAAGTTCTGCTTATAGGCCTCGAGTGCTTGCTCTTTCGTCTTGCCCTCTTCGACGCCAACCTCGATGCGCGCACCGAAATCACCATCGGTGAAATTCTGAAATCGAGTCTTGGCTGAAGCTGTGGAGTAGTAACTCGTCTTCTTGCCCGGCTGTGCTTCGGCAACCCATGCCTTCGGAGCCTTGAAGCTAAATTTCTTGACCTCATCTTTGACGGTCACGGTCTCACCGGGTTGCACCGGTGTCATATCTTCCGTCTTTTTTCCACAACCGGAAAGCGCATTCATCACGAGCAGCGCACAAAAAACAAATGCGACAATACTTATCTTACGATGCATAGTCTAAATAAAGGTGAAGTTGGTAAAATCTATATGTCCGACATCTATATGTCCGACTTCAAAACGACGAACTTCTATAGGTTGCACTACAGAACCGAAGAAACTCTCTACGGCATGGGCTTCGCACTTTGAAAGAAGCGAATATTTGCATCGAGCCCCTGCAAACGAATCTGGTCGAGAAACTTCGACGCAGAGTTCAACAAGGAGTCAAGTTGCAATGCAAACCGGCCATCCTCGACAATGCGATAGAGAACCGTCCTATTCTTTTTG
>JBDTCS010000086.1:0-8778 GCA_039923455.1 Kapaibacterium sp. (SeqCode)
CACACTACGTGGCTGCGGTTTCGAACGCTGCGGAAAAAGCTGCATCGAGCGATAGCGGTGAAGTTACTAAGCCGATCAACACGGTACCTGATCGAGTGCCCGTGTTGAAACCTGTGAAACCGCAGCCAGTGGTGCCACGACCGGCACAGACTAGATAGCGAAGATTCGTTGCCAATGAGCAGAGACGAATTTATTCGGACGATCGAAGATCCGATACGCTGCGAAATGCTTACACAGCTATCGGGGCTTATTAGGAAGCATGATAAGAGTGTGAAGGAAATTGTGTGACCGATGATGGGTCGGCCAGCGCTCCTTTATTGTATAGGGACATTCCCAAAGTATGCACTCACAAGTACCAAGGAGTACATGTCCTTGCATTCGATGGTGATGTATGGCTGTACTCCTTTGAGAGAGAAATTTTTGGCACGGCTACCGAAAGCGAAATTTCAAAAAGGTTGTATCAATTTCAAAAGTCAAGAAGCCTTTCCGGTGGAGATAGCTGAGCAGATGATAATGGAATCAGCGCAAGCGGAATTTCCACCGAAGGAATATTTGGCTAAAATTGGGAAGCGCTGACTCCGGAGCGAGTTGGGGTGGGGTCACATCCGATTCACGCCGGATGCTAAATCCTTGATGCAATCATTCTCCCGCTTTTGGGATTAGGGCGGTCTGATATATACCTAAGAATCCGATCGCCCTTATAAATCGACACGCGATCGACCCAAAGAAATCTCGAATTAATCGCGCATCGAGATTTCCGACCCGGCAAAATATTCATCCAAGAACTGAGTTATCCACAATTTTTGAGCAATAATAATCGCATTCTTCATGAAAGGTAAAATTGCTTTTCAGTGAGATTCTTCGTAGGATTCAGTTCGAGTAATGTGTGCTAATTGAGCTGAATTAGTCAAAACGAATCAGTTTTCAACATTTTAGGGATATCCCTCCACTTTAACCCACAAGGCCGTTTTCTTGGAGGACTGCACAATTTATCCCCCGAGCGCTTGCATTTATTAAAAGAATGTATTAATTTAGGACTTAGTCAATCCTTAAGCGTAGTTATTTCGTAGTATTAATTAGTTAAGCTCTTTATAGTGCTAAACAGTACGGCTCTTGTAGATTATACAAATGAAGGGGCAGAGGAAGCCTATTCGCTAACGTCGGGAGGGGAAAGCGTTGGTACCGCGACATTGGAAGATGTTGTCGGCTCCAGCCCTTACGCTCGTGCTTCCGAAGCACGCCGACAGAAAGCAGAACAGACAGATGAAGCCCTTTTTGAGAAGATAGCGCAGGATAGAAGCCAAGAGGCTTATAGCGAACTCTATGATCGGTTCGCACCTAGGGTTTACGCCCTTCTTCTGCACATGCTTCGCACCGAAGAGGATGCACAAGACATCCTTCAGGAAGTATTTGTTCTTGTATGGCAAAAGGCACCGCTCTATCTCGAAAGCAAAGGAAACGTAGCAGCCTGGATTGTGTCATTAGCTCGCAATAGAGCAGTTGACGAAGTCCGCTCCAAACGGTACAAGGATCGCTCGATGGAGAGCACTCTCGTTCTTGGAGATGACCGTCCGAGCGTCGAGGAGCTTATGGTCGATGGCAAGACGCCCGATATGGGGCTACATGCTGCTGATGCGAAGCGAGAGATCGGTAAAGCGTTGCGTGAATTGTCGAACGATCAGCGATCTATTATCGACATGGCCTATTTTGGTGGCCTTACGCACACGGAGATCGCACAAAAATTGGAAATGCCTGTCGGAACCGTCAAAACAAAGATGCGGCAGGCGATACTCAAGATGGGTAAGCGATTGCGACCTCATTTTTGACGAAGCATTTGATCTATTTCGAAGTCTTGTTTGCCCAAACTCGTTCGAAATCGTAGAGATTGACCAAAGAATTTGGTCATAAAAGTGTTGCAGAGGTAGTTTGCTGAAGTTTTTATTTTATTGAACACGACCTTGTCTATAGTCGAGACAAACATAGCCGATGTGAACCTGGTCTTTGACCGCGTTCTGGAATATGCGTTGGGGCATGCGACCGAGCTCGAGCGTAAGGCAGTCGAGCTGAAGCTCGCAGCCGGAGATCCGGAGTATGTAATGACGCATGCACGCGTTCTCGGGCTTCTGACGGAGCTCCCACGGGTTATCCCGCCGGTAGCTCCTCCTCCGTTCATTAAGAGCCGTGTGATGGCTCAGATTGCGCTTTCAGCCCCTCAGGCAGAGAGTACAATCGCCGAGTCCGTTCGGATGCGCCAGCCTCTCTCGGAGCGCCTCCTGGATAGCAAGGCACCTAAAGGTTTATCCCGAATCATTTTTTCCGGCGGGCTTATTAAGCGGACGACTGCTTTTGCGGTGATCCTGTTAGGCGGTATCTTCGCTAGTGCTTACGCAGTTGAGCAGATCATGGAGTCGATGGCGGGACCGAAGGCCCCGGCTACCGCGCAGATCGAGCAATTCCGACACACCTACGCTGCGCAACAGCAATCGGCAGCCACCGCGGATCAGATGGCATCAAACGTTACCATCGACGCACCGAAAGCAATCTTGGTGGATAATGCTGAGAATGCTGCAGCAGAACCTGGCATCCGACCAATCCAAAAGAGCCCACAGGGAGATCTTTCGGAAAACATGCAAACGAATTTTGGTATAACGCAGGCTATGATGTACTTGCGTTCTTCCGGCGAAGCAAAAGAATATTCGATGGCTCCGGTTGGAAATGGCTTGAGCGGTCAGGGTCGCGTAATGTGGGATGAAGCTCACGGCGATGCATTGCTTTCTGTTTCGAGCTTGAAGGCGACCGGACCAAATTCGCATTATGTCCTTTGGTACATGCATGATGGTGGTACGCCGGAACGCATGATGAGCTTCAATGCTGCATCCGAAACCCCGATGTCGTTTTTTGTTAATCATGCACCCTCTCGTCGCGTGAGTGGAGTAATGATTACGCTTGAACGCAGCTCACAGGGTCGGATTGAATCGCAGGAAGTTTTGCGTGCGACGGCCCGCCAGAAATTGCACATGTAACTATTGCTCTGATGCTTACTCGAGGTCGAGCTTGCGGATGAGCGGTATTCCGAATTTTAATAGTAGAGAAGATAAAGGCTCGCATGAATGCGGGCCTTTTTTTATTTCGTTTTGTACGGATGTGCAACACTTTGACCGAATGTGAAACACTTTAATCGAGAATGTGAATAACCCCACCGAATTTCGCAAGTCCAATCGAGTAAAAATATCAATAATCTTTGAAATACATAAGATTCTGAAAACTGCGTAGGGTATAGTCTCGTATATAATGGCGAGCGGTTCCCCACTGCTCAAATAGCACGCTTCTAAACACTTCCGCCGTAGACCGCATATCCGGCAGGAAAGTAGTAAAGGTCTCCCTGGGATCCCATCCTAAGGAGACCTTTAACATTTTAAACGTTTCTAATTTCATGATGCGATTTAGTGAGCGAGTCCTGCACCACGGATATTGCGCATGAGGCCCAAATCCAATTCAACTCATTTTGCGCACGAGAATTAAGCTTACGGGGTTATATTGCACGTAATACTTCGCGTCGCGATTTCACAACGATCACACATGAATGATTCGCTACTTTGAAGATCACTTCACGCATTGTGTTTGCTGACGAACTCCTATGGATCGTAGAATATTTCTTAAGAGTGCAGTTGCCGCCGGAGCGCTTTCGCTCACGGGCTTAGATGGACTCGTTGCAAGAGAAGCACGCAAAGCAGCGCAGCGCGGGCCCGGACCAATGATGCCGAACACGCCAGGCATCACGGTTCTCGCAAAGCCCGGACAAAGCGAGCAAGAACTTGTTGGTAAATTACTTGCGCACGCAAAATCCATCGGTGCGACCTATTGTGATGTTCGCTTGGTGCGATATTTATCGCAATCGGTCAGCGTTCGTGAAGCGATCGTGACAGGTATTAGCGATTCAGAGTCGTATGGTATCGGAGTTCGCGTTATAAAAAACGGTACATGGGGATTTGCTTCGAGCAACGCGGTCACGGAAAAAGCTGGGAAAAACCTGATACAAGAAGCGGTCGATATGGCAACCGCAAATGCGAAACTTCAATCGCAGCCACTTGATCTCGCGCCGGTTGACGCGGTAACCACAGAATGGAAAACGCCGATCAAGAAAAATCCCTTTGAAGTTTCGTTTAAAGATCGTGCACAATTTCTTTTGGATATGCACGCGCTCGCGGCTGCAACAAATATTGGTGGCAATAAGCTGTTTGTAAATTCTAACCTTAACTGCGTCCGAGAAGAAAAATATTTTGCATCGACCGACGGCTCCAGTATTTGGCAGGAGATCACTCGTATGGATCCATCGAGTTGGCTAACAGTTTCGGATGCTGCAACAGGCAAGTTTGCATCCCGCTCGCTTTTTGTATTGCCGCAAGGTCGGGGGTTTGAGTACGTAGAAAATTATCCGTACAAAGACGAAATCAAACAAGCTGCCGAGGACGCTCACGAAAAGCTGAACGCTGCCTCTGTTGAGCCAGGCAAATACGATCTGATTCTGCATCCGACGCATCTCTGGCTTACCATTCACGAGAGCATCGGGCATCCGACCGAACTCGATCGTGCGCTTGGCTATGAAGCGAATTTCGCAGGTACGAGCTTTGTCACGGTTGATAAGCTGAATGATTTCAAATATGGGACGAAGCTCGTGACCGTTGTTGCAGATCGTACGCAAGAGGGTGGTCTGGCTACGGTTGGTTTCGATGACGATGGTGTTCCCTCACAAGAATATCCACTTATCGACAAAGGCGAGTTCGTCGGATATCAAACGACTCGCGAACAAGCGAGGATGATCAAAGAGCCTCGCTCTCGTGGTCAGTCCTACGCACAGGGTTGGTGGAGCGTGCCGTTCCAGCGTATGCCGAACGTGAGTTTGAAGCCGAACGAGCAACCATATTCGCTCGCACAAATGATCGCCGATACGGATCGAGGAATTCTTATCAAAGGCAATTCCAGTTATTCGATCGATCAGCAGCGATACAATTTCCAGTTTACCGGGCAAGTCGCCTATGAAGTAAAGTCCGGCAAGATCACGCGCATGTTGCGCGATGTCGCGTATCAAGCTACTACTCCAAAATTCTGGAAGTCACTCGATTATCTTTGTGACAAGAGCGAGTATATGCTTGGCGGTGCGATGTATGATGGCAAGGGTGAGCCGATGCAGGCCAATCCTGTATCGCATGGCTGTCCACCAGCGAGGTTCAGCGATGTCAACGTGATCAACACGCGCACACAATCTGCCAATACCCGTTCGAACATGATCGACTACGATTGATAACGGCAGCATAGGTAGCGGCCAATAAAGATTTACAGGTACGTTTTTAGCAAGCAAGATTTTATGCCAGCAGATATTCTTTCGACCGACGATCTTGAGGTGCTTTCGAAAAAGATACTCAGTTATTCGAAGGCAGAGTGGGCGGAAGTTAGCCTTGAAAGTTCGCACAATGCGCACCTTCGCTATGCAGCCAACACGGTTACGACCAGCGGCTCGAATGTGAACACGAGTATTTCGGTCACATCGGTGAACGGCAAACGCGTCGGATCGGCGAGTTCGAATGATCTATCGGATGATGGATTGCACCGCGTCGTTCGTCGTGCCGAAGAGATCGCATCGCTCGCACCCGAGAATGAGGAGGTGATGCAGCCGCTTGCAAAACGTCCGGAGTATTCCCGCTCAGCCGGATACGACGAGCCCTCTACGGACCGTGAGTATGCGGCCAACGAACGTGCGAAGATCGCCGAAGTTGGTTTGCAAGAGGCGAAGCTTCGCAATTTACAAACAGCCGGATTTATAAACTCGTCGGTGGAGCACAACGCCTATCGAAATACAAAGGGATTATTTGTTTCGAGTGAGAAGACCAGATCTATTTTCTCAACGACGATGCGTTCGGAAGACGGGCAGTCGAGCGGTTGGAACAAACGTGCATCGCATGCGATCGCGAGACTCGATGCACACACTGCAGTAAATCGTGCTGCGGAAAAATGTGTGGCCTGGACGAATCCGAGAGAGTTGGATCCTGGTAGTTACAAAACAATTCTCGAGCCTTCAGCTGCGGCTGATTTGATTCAACAATTTGCATGGGCGTTGGACGCTCGTTCGGCAGAAGAGGGACGCTCACCGTTCTCCAGACCAAACGGTGCTACTGCGCTTGGAGAGCAAGTCGTGAATGAAAAAGTACATTTGTATTCCGATCCAGCACATCCACTCGTACCTGGCGGAATTTATGGCGGCGGTGGACAAGCGCTTGAGGCCGTCGATTGGGTCAAGGATGGCAAGCTCGCAAATTTTTCGAGATCACGATATTGGGCACAGAAGACCGGCAAGAAGCCGAACGCGGGTGCCTCGAACCTCATCATGGATGGTGGCTCGATGCTTCCGGAAGATTTTCTGTTTAATATCAAAGAAGGATTGCTCATCACGAGCTTTTGGTATATCCGTGACGTCGATGATCAAACGTTACTCAAAACAGGTCTCACTCGCGACGGACTTTTTTGGGTCGAGGATGGCAAGATCAAAAATGGTGTGGTGAATTTCCGATGGAATGAATCGCCGATAGCAATGCTGAAGAATGTCATTGATTTTTCTCGTCCGGTTGTAACTGCACCACGAGATGGTTGGGACGGTATGCCGATGTTCGTACCGATGCTCTATGTTTCCGGATTTAATTTTTCGAGTTTGTCCGACGCAGTCTGATCGTGTGACAAGCTTCTTACTCGATCTCGAATGACTGCGGCTTCCAGTTGATATACTGGACGATACGCGGACGTGTTGATGTGTTCGGGCTGCTCGCATGAGGGAGTGCCTGATGCCAAAGAATAAAGTCCCCCGCTTTTCCACCGATCGGCTTATGCCCGAGTGCGTAGAGGTCTTGCAACTGCGGTGTCACACCTTTTGGAAGGGAGTTCATCCAAGATTCTATTCGATGCTGAAAACCAGGGACGAGTGTGAAGGCACCCTGGTCGGGTGCAGTATCAGCCAGATAAAGCAAGCCTTGCGTGTTAAAGGGGATCGGTAATTCCAGCCGAACATCCCAGTGCAGTCGTGGTCCGGGAAAACTCCATTGCTCGTTCTCGGGCGGATTAAAGCTTACGCGATCCGTCGAAACCCAAAGATCGGTTCTATTCCAGATTTGTTCGTAAGCTCTTCGAATTTTTTCAGAGCGGCGCGTAGCTTCGAGAGCCTGGTGCCTAAACAATTGCACCATGATGCCTTGCTGCGAGGGATGCTTCTTGTACCACGTTTGCGGATCATGCTTGTCCATTTCCAGATGATCCCAGACTGCCTGTTCCGCAGCGAGTGCCTCTTCGGGTGTGACTGCGTTGTGAATCACAACATAGCCGTTCTCATTCCAGAATTGCAGATCAGCTTCGGTCAAGATTTCATCCGCGTGAACCACTAAGGCTGAGGAAGGTGTGTGTTGAATGAGGTCGTTAAATTTTGCAATTTCTCTCGTCCGAAGATCGACGTTAGTGGTCGCACGAATCCATTCTTCGAAGGCTTCGAAGGTGGGAGCCTCACGATATAAAAAAAGGAGAGTTGGTTCAAGTCCCAGACCTAATGCGCTTAGTAACGTTGTATCCAGAGACCATTCGTCTACGAAGGCATCTGCTCGCAGCCGCCCATCTCGTTTTGCCTTCGTGATCGACCAGTACCTTTTTAGGTGAAGGATGCCGAGCGTCCCAACTTCTTCACTTCCGGCAAGCGTGCTTTCGTCGTGCATGAATTATTAATCGGTTAGCTCTTGCTGTCCTTATGCAGTCTGTCGATTAAGGCATGTACTTCTTCCGAGTTCTCGATCCAGGGTAAACCTTTTGTGATATTCGGTGGAGATTTTTTTCCACGGTTGCTGCTATTCCCTTCAGTCAGCGCGCTCATCAGAGGAGCCCGGAATGCAACTGTTCCTCGACCGTCTTCGCGAGGTTTGTGTTTCAGATCTTTTAACTTGGCGATCTGCACTTCGTTCATCCGACCCGAAAGCTCGTTCATCAAAATGATGCGATGACTGGTGACGGCAAACACTGCACGCTTGCGCTTTTGTATATCATCAATATAAGTTAGCAAAACCGTTGCCACCGGTAGCACCATAAAGCCCAGCACACTAAGTTTTAGCTCGAGGGTGGTCGGGTATAAAAAAAGTACTGCGTACGCGTTAAAGTAGATTCCAATTAGAACTGTAAATAGGAATGTGACTCCGAGAACGAGATAGTCAATCGTCCGGAGTGGAAAGCGACCGCGATGCGGCCTCCCAACCCAATGCAATTTTTCTCCCGCAGGGAGTTTGTTCTCGAAGAGTTTGGCTTCGGGAGTGGTGAGACTTTTGGATATCTGATTACTCATGATCGATTTGGATTTTGTTCTATTCCGCAATGCAAAATACGGTGCTATCGTACACAGCAACCTCGAAAGGATTTATCGAGCATACGCATCTCATTTTCCTTTGGCATACTTTCCCGAGTGTACACGAGATTCTGACACGTGCGTAGTAAGTTTTTGTCACTCTTTCTGAAACGGGTGCGTTTTCAGAGCGTCGATACTACAATAGCATCCATTTCAAGTGGGGATCCCTAACAAGTTCCGGGATTGGACTTTATGTTTATTTCTAAGAATCTTAAAATATACCATGAACATACAACGCTTCGATGACACAGAGGCAGACATCTTGTTTGGTCAAGATGTGACACCTGAAACACCAACCCAGACGCCGAACACTCCGGAGCGACCGGCACCGGTCTCGCCGCAACAACCACCAC
>JBDTCS010000087.1:0-27415 GCA_039923455.1 Kapaibacterium sp. (SeqCode)
CGGCAACCTGAACGTGACGCTCCGGTGGTTCATCGAATGTCGATGAAATAACTTCCGCCTTGACCGAACGCTCCATGTCCGTAACTTCTTCCGGACGCTCATCAATCAGCAGAACAATAAGCTTTACTTCCGGATGATTACGAGCGATCGAGTTGGCGATCTTCTGCAGAATAACCGTCTTTCCCGATTTCGGAGGCGAAACGATCAGTCCGCGCTGACCTTTACCGATCGGACTTGCGAAATCCATAATGCGCATCGAGTATTCGCCGGGCGAAGTCTCGAGTACGAGTTGCGAATTCGGATAGAGCGGTGTGAGGTTGTCGAAGAGAGGCCTATCGCGTGCGAGTTCGCTTGCAATATGGTTGATCTTGTCGACCTTTAATAATGCAAAGAAACGCTCGCCCTCTTTCGGTGGGCGGACAGCGCCTTCAATCGTATCACCTGTTCGAAGGTTAAATTTTTTGATCTGCGAAGGCGAGACGTAAATGTCGTCCGGCGATGGCAGATAATTGTAATCCGGCGAACGGAGAAATCCGTACCCATCAGGCAAAAGTTCGAGTACGCCGGAAGCGAGTGTGCCGGTCTCTTCTTCTGCACGTCCGTTGTGACCGTTTCCGCTGTGGGTAATTCCGGTATGTGTTGCGCCGTTGGTGCTTGGTGCCGCTTTTACGCGATTTGCGTCGGCTTCCAAAATAAGAAAGATTAATTCTTGCTTGCGAAGGTCGGCAGCGCCTTCGATGCCAAGTGTCTTGGCGAGTTCATTCAGTTCGACAATTTTTTTTGTCTTGAGTTCAACTGCATTCAGAGCCATTGTATATCTCTTGAGGTGTATTAGGGGTTTAAGTAAACTGATGTTGTGAGAGCCGTGCGTTTTTCAGTGAAGCACAGTCTCGAAATGATGCCTTGCTCATAGATACTGGGCAAAGTAAGGTTGGTGGAACGTGTTGTGTGGTAACCGAAGCAAAACAGTGATGCTAACGATGTCTTCAAATTCAAATTGATCTGAACTGGCCCGAGAAGCTTAATTTAAGCAATCGGAGTACAATTTCCGTGGAACAATATTGGAAAAGAATAGGGGTAATAAACTCTTGATAGAGTGGCCTTCGAGCAGGGAATGAAGAGCCATTTGTCTCTCGACCCTGCAAATATACACTAATCTTTCGGGTTATGCAAGCCAATGCGGGATCGGCTGCCAGAACAGAGCGCTTTTTAAAGGTGTCGAAGAACGGCTATACGACATTTGCACTGTTCAGTTGGGTATAACAGTCCCAATTCCACTCTCGTTCGCAAGGAATTCTCCGACAACGTAATGTGATCCGGTCAGCAGAATCGTGGTTTTAGGCTTCGCTGAGGCAATCGCGCGTCGAAGTCCGTTCATTACCTCCCCCCCATCTTGTGTCGCAAGCCCGGCCTCCGTTCCGAGCGTAGCAAGTTCACCACTCGGGAGTGCTCGGGATGTTGGTGCCTCGACGGCTATGAATTCATCCGCAAATTTTTTGATCTCGTTCAGGACGCTCATCACATCTTTGTCCCGCATAAAACCCGCCACAACAATAGGCCGAACACCTGCGGCCAAAAAGTATTCTCGAACTGCAACGAAAGCATCCAAATTATGCCCGACGTCGAGAAAAAGTTGTAAGCCACGATCGGTCAGGAAAGGATGCGAATATTGTTCGAGTCTCGAACGCAAGCCCGTCAGCTCGCGCACGTTAGTGATGCCATTCCGAATCGCCGCATCGCTCGGACGATCTGGAAGGTGATTCAGCACTTCGAGGACCGTCCCGAGATTTTGACTTTGATGCGCACCAATTAAACTCGGCTCCAGATCTCTCAACGAATCCATTCGTTCAGGAGGCACAAAAAAAAGCTGAGCACCAACTTTCTTTGCTTGCTCTTCAAAGATACTTTTTAGACTATTCTCTTCCCAAACGATAGCGGGAACATTCGACTTAAATATTCCTGCTTTCTCGAAAGCAATCGCCTCCAGTGTATTTCCAAGTTGGGTCATGTGATCCCAACCGATACTCGTTACGACGGTCGCGAGAGGATGCGTCAGTACGTTCGTAGCATCGAGCCTTCCGCCCAAACCTGTTTCAATAATTGCAATATCCACTCGCTCACTCGCAAAATATTCGAAGGCAAGCGCGGTTGTGACTTCGAAGAATGTTGCTTTCAGTTCGGTGATGATGTTCCAATTCGCTCGCACGAAATACTCGACAAAACTTTCCGGAATCATCACACCGTTAATGCGAATGCGCTCACGATAATCTACAAGATGTGGGGATGTGTAAAGCCCGGTCTTCTTACCGCTCGATTGAAAGATTGCAGCGAGCGTTGCCGAGACACTTCCCTTTCCGTTTGTACCAGCAACATGGATGGTCGCAAATTTCGCTTCCGGATGCCCGAGGTGATCAAGCAATGCGTGCATGTTCGCGAGGCCCAGCTTCATGCCGAAGAACTCGAGTGCGAGCAGCTTCTGGAGTGCGTCCAGATAATCTGCTGTTTCCGAGTCAGAGTGCGAAGTGGAGTTCATCTCAGCAGCGATTACCGACGCGGATTCCGTGCATCCTGACTCCAGAATAATTTATTCCGAAGCAACTCAAAATAAGAATGATCTTTACGCCTCAGGAGATGGAGTGACTGCTGTGCAGCTACGATGCGAACAAGCGCCGGAGTTTCTGCGACGACCTCTTCCTGTCCATCCGCAACGATCAGTGCTTGTTTTGTCTCTTCGGAGTTCGCTCGTACAACGATCTCCACATGCTGCGGAACAATGATCGGACGAATATTCAGCGAGTGCGGCGCAATCGGAGTGATTAGCATAACCTGACTTGTCGGTTCGACGATCGGTCCACCGGCACTCACAGCATAACCGGTCGAACCGGTTGGAGTAGCGACGAGCAACCCGTCGGCACGCATAACTCCGAGAAGCGCACCATCGACGAGCACTTCAAACGTAAGCATGCGTGTCGAACCAAAATTATCGATCACGATCTCATTGAATGCGAGCAATTCGGCGTTGGCGCTCGGCTTATTTTCGCGATCACGCATGACATCATCGCGTCGAACGATCGTACCGAGTAACGGATTTTTTTCACTCTCGACTTTTGCTGCGAGCATCAGTCGTGGCTCTTCGTGTAGCTCACCGAGTGCGAGTTCACGAATGATCTCTTCGATTTCTTCCGGCGGATTTTCTGCGATGAATCCAAGCTTACCAAGATTCACACCAAGCAATCTCGCCGAAGGATTCTGCCGAAGTATCGCACGGGCTGCGCTGAGCATCGTGCCGTCACCACCGAGCGCGATGATCAGATCATTTGCTCGAACGAGTTCATGCAATCCATTCGCAACGGCAGTGATGCCTGTTTGCTCGGGGATCAATCGAACGGCTTCCTCGGAAAGCATAAGCTTCGTGTACGGCAATTGTCTGCGCAACGTTTCGAGCAACGCAGTAAGCGCCGAAAGAGCCCTTGCTCGTTCGGCGTTTACAAGAATTCCGATCGATTCGGGGCTCTCTTTCACTTGCGTTGATCGATTAATTACGTATCGTGATTAATGCTTCTCAAGCTTATCGGATCACAGTGATCGGCGTCGTGATAAGCTCGCCACCCGTCTCGAGTATGGCACGATACTGACCAACAGGTAGCTTCGTGCAGTCGATCGAGAATGCATGTGAGCCACGGGCGAGTGCGCCTTCGCTTACCTGCATCATTTCCTGACCAAGCACATTCACGATACGAAGTCGTGCGAATTGGTCGGTAGGAATTGTGACGCTAATATTGCCAGCGCTGACCATAGGATTCGGCCAGAGAGCCATAGAAGCAGACGCAATCGCTGAGTGCCAAGCCGCAGCAGTTATAGTACCGAGGATGTTACGCTCCCCGTTAAGATCAACTTGTGTCACGCGATACGTTTCGACGTTCGCGCTTGCATTGTTATCTGCGATCGCAAAGCTCTTCGCAGAATTGAGAGAAGCATCACCTGGGATAAATGCAAGTGCATTCCACGAACCGCTCATCCCGAGTCGCTCGATTGCAAACCCTGCGTTATCCACTTGTGCAGCAACGCTCCAACCAAGATCTACATGTGATGCATCACGACGAGATGCGTGCATCTCAAGCAAGTTTACCGGCAGTGCAGAGTTTGTGGTCGAAAGAATCGTCCCAAGGTTACCGCCAACGAATGCATTCGTACCGGAAGTAACGTAAGCACCATAAAGATCTTGCGCGGTACGTGTAACGTCCGACGCCCACGTTGCACCTGCGTCATGTGTTTTGAGGATCAAGCCTACATCCCCGACGACTAATCCGTTGACGTCGTCATGCCATGATAGATCGCGAAGTGTTGCAGTTGTGCCACTCGAAAGCGCAGTCCACGTCGCACCGGCGTCTGTCGTCTTACGCATCGCTCCGAGAATTCCCACAGCGATTGCCATACGCGAAGTCGCCATGCGAATACGGTTAAACTGACCCGTCGTACCCATCGCCTTCAGCGTCCATGTCGCGCCATAATTATTAGAGTAGAGCGAGTTACCACCTCCACCTACCGCGATAAGGTTCGGTCCGTATGCATCGACATCATAGAGGATTGCACTCGTGCCGGTCGTGATGCTCGTCCAAGTTGTACCGCGATTTATTGTGCGATACATCGTGCCGTTGGCACCAACAGCAATACCGATTGAATCTGCGGTCGTCGTGACGCCGAGTATTTGTGTAGTCGAGACTGCCTTTGCTTGCCAAGTTCTACCGGAGTCAATTGTCTGCAACAGTGAAGTGCCGTTCGTCGCGATCAGACCAAATCCTTTCGGTGTAAAGCTAATATCATAGAGCTGATTGAACGCCCCATTGATCGAATCTCGGCGCCAAGATGCACCGTTGTTCTCTGAATGATAGAGGCTACCCTGATTCGAGGTTGCATACAACGCCCCGCTTGGGCTTCCAGTGATTGCGTAGACCACTGCTCGACTGCCCGAATCTCTTCTGTTCCAGGTTGCACCAAAATCAGATGACGTGATAAAGACACCATTTTGTCCGACCGCCCAAAGGTGTCCGAGACCAAGCGAGTCTTGCGCCATCGCAACCGCATTCAAATTTTCGGTAACGCCCGAACTTGGCCGAGTCCAATTGGCACCGTTATCTGCCGAGCGCAACACTACACCTGCATTGCCAACAGCCACGATGTATGGTGTGCTGAAGATCAGTGAGTTAAAACTGAGTGCTGAGCCAAACACAGAATCTGACAGAGTCGAATCTCCATGCATATCGCGATGCAACACATAACCTTGATCACCGACAATCCACTGGTCGTTCGTATCGTTGGCCGTTGCATAGAGATTGTGATGCACACCTGTCGCGAGTGAACTCCAGCCAACGCTTCCATAGGCAAACGCTTTGAGCAGCGTGCCGCTATCCCCGACAGCATAGCCCGTGCTTCCGTTAAAACCTACGCCATTCAAACGCTTCGTGCTCGCCGCTGTCTGACGACCGTACGATCCGCCACCGTTGTATGTGCGAACAACGTAACCCGAATCACCCACGATAAAAACGTATTGTATGGTTGGCGTGCTGACTGCGCGAAAGTTGATCTTCGCATAACCTGTCAACTGATTAACCCAACTGGTGCCACTCGTTGAAGAGCGGAGCAGCGTGCCGGAATCACCTACCATCCAAAGTGTGTCGCCTGTGTTCGCCATCGCACGTAACGTCTTCGTACCCGAATATGCAGCGGGTTCGAACTGTCCCGCGATGCGTCGGATCGTCGTGCCGAAATCGCCCATAGCGATCCCAAGCGAGTCCTTGCGAATGTAGACACCTTGCAACGAATTGCCTTGCGGGCGCGGATTGCTCCAGCCCCATGTGGTCTGTGAAATTGCGCGATCGGATGTAGCTGTGATGACAATGAGGCCGATCACTCCAAAGCCAATGACTCCGAGAATGAGCTGAACAAATGTGTAACGAGTTTTCATACTATTGTTTGCGGGACTTATGAAGAAAACGAACTATGAACGAATTGGAATCAGAAACCTCTGACGGAAACTTACAAAAAGACTTTTTATAGATTCACGATACCTTTTTCAACGTTGCCACTCCCACGTGCGCTCCGCTTTGCGGCTGCGAGGGTATTACGCAAGAGCAATGCGATCGTCATTGGTCCAACACCACCCGGCACCGGTGTGATCGCACTCGCCTTCAGACGAACGTTATCATAATCTACGTCACCGACTAATCGGAATCCGGACTTGCGCGAAGTATCTACGATGCGGTTCATACCAACATCGATAACAACTGCACCATCGGACACCATATCCGCGGTGATTGCGTGGGGTACACCCATCGCAGCGATCAAAATATCTGCCGAACGCGTGATCTCGGCAAGCCTTGCTCCCGCACCTGTGTGTGCGATGGTTACGATCGCGTTGGTCCTTGGCGTCTTCTGTGCCATCAATAACGCGAGCGGCTTGCCAACCAAATTCGATCTTCCAACGATTACAACATGTCTCCCCGAGACTGGAATATTTTCTCTCGCAAGCATTTCGACCACACCCGAAGGCGTGCATGGCGCAAAATATTCGCCACGACCTATCGAAAGTCTGCCGGCATTCAGTGGATGAAATCCATCTACATCTTTATTCGGATCCAGCGCTTCGATCACGCGCTCTTCGCGAACGTGCTTCGGCAACGGAAACTGCACGAGCAATCCGTGTGTGAGCGAATCGTTATTGATTCTATAAATCAAATCAACCAATTCATTTTCAGCGGTTGCAGCAGGCAGTACCATCGTCTCATGACTAAAGCCAGCCTCTTCTGCCGAAAGCCCTTTATTCCGAACATACACTTCGCTCGCAGGATCTTCGCCCACAAGAATAAAAACAATGCGCGGATGAATTCCGGTTTGCGCACGAAACTCCGCGCACTCAAGCTTTACCTCAGCGCGAATTTCCGCGGCAATGCGTTTGCCGTCAATAATCCGACCTCGCTCGACGCTCGTTTCCGTTTCGTTCTTCTCCACTACGATGGTATCCGCAATAACCGACATCAATTTGCTTGATCTGCTAGAGCCAACTGCTCTGCTGCTTGCGCTGGCGTAGGCGGCTTCTTATCTTTATTCGTTGCAGCCTCTACTGTAGCGATCGCCTCTACTTCTGCAACCGTCTTCGTTTTTGTAAATTCCGGAAACATGAACCGATCGATCGAGAGCGCACAACCGGTCTCGACATCAATTGTCATACGCACACCCGCGATGCGCACTTCATTTGTTGCGATTTCATACTTGAATGGTGTTTGATAGACAAATCGCTTGATCGCAATATCGGTCCGCATTCCAACTACGCTATCATACGGACCGGTCATACCCACATCGGTCAGATATGCTGTACCGTGTGGCAAAATTTGCTCGTCGGCAGTTTGTACGTGTGTGTGCGTTCCGAGTACAGCCGAAACTTGTCCATCGAGGTAACGCCCCATCGATTGCTTTTCCGCGGTCGCTTCCGCGTGAAAATCGACGATAATCACGTTTGTTTCATTCGCAACTTTTTCGACGACCCAATTCGAGGCATGAAACGGGCAGTCGATCGTCTGCATGTAGGTTCGCCCCTGCAGATTGATAACGCCGACTTTCGTCCCCTTCGCAGTTTGTGCGATTGCGTAGCCCGCTCCCGCGTTCTCGCGAGGATAGTTGAGCGGCCGCAAGATTCTACGATCTTCTGCGAGCAAGCCGCGAGAATCCCAACGATCCCATACATGATTTCCCGTTGTGATAATATTTGCACCTGCTTCGAATATTTCGGCAGCTTGCTTTTTGGTGAGCGACTTCCCATCAGCCACATTCTCACCATTGACGATCGCAAAATCAATATCGTGCTGCGCAATGAGCGAGCGAAGCATCTTGCTAACGAGTGCGAGGCCGCCTGTGCCGACGACATCGCCAATAAACATCACATTAATCGTTTCTGACATCTATAAATTTTTAATAAGCGGCCCTGGAATTACAGATCCGTGACCGGAGGCAAACAAAATTTGAGCGAATGATTCAAATGAAGTGAGACGGCACCTACGCGCCCCCTCCACTAATCCATTTACAAAACGAACCTACTGGGTGAAGGCTCGCTTAGTGCGTGACTACGAGTTTCAACATATTGTCGTGCATTCCGGATTCTCCGACGAATTTCACATTCACGAAATAGGTCCCCTCGGCAAGTTTTCGAGTATCGAGCGCAAAATTGGGCAGGTCGCTTGCGCTCCCGGAGAAGATCTGCTCAACGCGTCGCCCAAGATCATCGAATAGATCGAGCGTAACAGACCCTGCGACTTGAAGGCTCCCAAGGTTGAGATGCACAAAGCCTGAAGCGGGATTCGGACTGAGCAATATCGGGCTTCGGACTGCCCCAGATGCCGCACGAACAGCGCTCACGATTGTGGTACCGTGGCCCGTCATTTCGCGCTCAGATCCGGGGAATGGAATCGGTGAGCCGGTTGCAGCCGGCGAACTGCTCTTTACAATTCCGACGCCCTTCACAAGCCAAATCTGCAATGGAATGCTTAGATTCGCAACCGTCAGAATCGAAACACTCACCTTGACGTTCGCGGTGATTGTGAAGCGATACGCACTATCGAATGTACCGGCAGGAACGGTGACGGACTCAATGCCCTGAAACACTCCGTTAGTTGTAAGATTAATGGTTGCAGCTGTTCCGGAATAGGTCACGTTCTGCGTGATTGCAATTATCGGATAAGTTGCACCAAAGCCGTTCGACAACGCAAGATAGGAGACAAAGGAATCGGGTGGAGTTATCACCGCACCGAGTGCCGGTGGAACGAATAGACTCAAGAAATTTGCATCGGCATAAACTTTGATATCGCCTTTCGCATCAGCCACATAGTCCACATCGGCCATGGTCCCTGGCGCTGTTTGGGTTTTGCCAGAAGTGTCGCGCTGCGTGGCAACACCCTTCACTGCACCGACCGTGCGACCTATCGCAACTATGGTACTGGATGAATAACTCTTTGTAGTAAGATCCTTGTTGCTATTCGAGTCCGTCGCGTATTGATCATACTGCACATACTTACCAAGGTCGAGCGGAAAAAGATCGCTCGCTTTCGTCTGCCCGATAACTGGTGCGCTGCCGTGCTGATAGCCTGGAGATGGAGCAGCCGTATCAAAATCTACGTGCGAACTATAGGTTGTCACGCCTTTAACCTTGCGCTCAAGCGCGAGTCCTTTTACAAGAGCTTTGCCACCCGATACACTTGCATCGATGGTCGACGGAAAAAGCCCCGTCGTTGCCGTCGTGGAAAATTGCACTCCGTCAATGACGGTCGCGAGATCAATTCCATCAATAATATTTGTATCGAGACCGTTTGTAATTACAACCGCATCGCCGGCGGCTGCGAGTGTGAAGTCGATAAATCCGCCCCCGCCGAGCTTCGTCAAATTTGGTACTGCCGCATTATCTTGATCAAGTATCGGAATCCCGGTGAAGGTCTCAAAATTCGCATTGGTGAGATCGAGACCGTTCGTAACTTTTCGAGCATTTACAGCCATCACCACAAACTGATTAGGCTCAACCTTATAACTTTTACCACCTGGGACACCCGGAAATTTCCAAGCCTCTGCTACTTTCGTGAGCACTCCACCACTCACAGCACCACCAGTAGCTCCAAAACGTGCGAGCACGTTGCCATCGAGGTACACCGTCGATGTGCCACTATTATAGAGTTCGACATATTGATCCGTGACCAAGACTACGTTCGGCGAGCCGATATAAATCTCATTTATAACAAGCCCGTTAGCACCTCCCTGAGCGGAATACTCGGCGGGAAAACGAAACGCGGAGGTCCGATTTGCTGCTTCCATCTTCATCCTCACCGATTCCGAAATTATTGCACTCTGACTCCACCCGGTAGAACTCTGGGCAAGCAGAACGATCACGAGACACGAGAGGAGCTTTGCAGTCTTGGTCATAAGTATTTTGGCGGTAGTATAAGAAACACAAACGGCTAAACAGAGTATCAAAAATGGGACATCAAGTACGTGTGAGGACACCCGCATCGGAGGAATCCTCCGGAAGGTGCTCGTTTAAGAACGCCGAGTATGGCCTCAGTGGTTCAAAAATACAACCAATAACCGAGCAAAGTGTGCGGTTCATTAAGCAAATTTAGCGAAATTCCGCTGCTTACGCCAGTCATTCACTTAGAGCGCGTAGATTTGCACAGCTTTTGATACTTTCCAGTCATAGATATTCGCAATTCAGGACAGCCAAACCGCTATGGGTTATGAATCCATCTTAGCCAGACGCTACGCATTCAGCCGCCGAAAGGACATGGCGATCATGGTGCTCGTCGGTCTGCTAAAGTTTGGTATCGGCCTCGCGATTATTGCCCTCGGATTCACACTTTATCATCATCTCGTATTAGATGATTTCAATCGGGAATTCCCTTTCGTTACTGCTCCGATCGCTCTGGTGTATACCGTTCTTGCCGTCGCGATAGTTCTTTTCGGCCTAACGCATTATGCGATCGTGAAACGACGTAAGCAAAAGGAGAATTTTGTAACTGTGATAAGTGTCATCTCGATGCTCGGAATTATGGTCGGCACTGCGGCACTGATCACCGTGCTTGCTGTCTTTAATGGATTCTCGACTGTTGTCACAAATGTACTCGTTAGCTTCGACCCCCACTTGCGTATCACAGCACTCTCAGCCGACTCCACGTTAGAATCACCGGCAACACTTTCGAACACCAGCGCACTCGAAGCAAAGTTGCTCGCGATGCCGGAAGTCCTCCATGCCGCTCCGGTGGTGAGTAATAAAACAGTGCTCGTGCATTTCACGCTGCCACGCGTTGCGATCCTTACTGGTATCGATCAAAAGAAGGCCGAGCAAGTCTCGGGGCTCAAGTCGAGCATTCAAACTGGAAAACTTCAGCTCGATAGCAATAGCATTGTCGTTGGTCAGTTGCTCGCTGATCAGCTTGCGCTGATCGTTGGAGATACGATTGACGCCTATAGCCCTGTCGGTCTTGCGAAAGTCTTGACGGAGCCTGTTGCTCCGCGAGTGAGGCCACTCATCGTCCGCGGAATTTTTGCAGCGAACAATCGCGAGTACGATGCGATGAATTGCTACACGAGTCTGGATGTCGCACGTGACTTATTCGATGTCCCGCAGGGCAACGCGACGAGTATGGATATCAAACTGCATTCGATCGAAGATGCAAACTCGGTAAAAGAAAAACTTCTCGGATCTCTGAGTGCAAAAACTTTTAAAGTGCAAACCTGGTATGATCTACACACCGATCTTTACTCCGTGATGGAGATTGAGCGTTGGATAGCCTACACGATTTTGTTTTTGATCGTCGGTGTTGCGTCGTTTAATATTTTCAGCTCGCTTACTATGACGGTGTTTCAAAAACAACGCGACATCGGTTTGCTTCGCGCTCTTGGCGCATCGGCAAAAGGCATTCGCAATATTTTTATATTACAAGGCAGCTTTGTAGGGTTGATCGGCACGATCGTTGGTTGTTTACTTGGGCTTACGATTGTCGTATTGCAGCAGCAGTTCGGATTTTTCAAACTGGATGTGAGCGTCTATATTATTCCGGCACTTCCGGTGGAGTTGCGATGGAGCGATTTCGTAGTTGTTGGTATAGGCTCGCTCGCACTTGCGACATTTGGCGCCTATATTCCGGCTCGCAAGGCAAGTAGCGTTAGGCCTTCAGAAGCCTTGCGTTGGGAATAAGTTTTTGATATTATCGAATTTACACGATGACTATTCTTGAAGCGAGAGGATTGACGAAACGATTTGCCGTGGCTGGCCGTGTGGACGTCGAGGTGTTTGCTGATCTGAATCTTGCACTCAAGAAGGGTGAACTTGCTGCTCTCACCGGCCCTTCCGGCTCAGGCAAAAGCACGCTTTTGCATTTGCTCGGCACGCTGGATAAACCGACTGCCGGATCGATCATCATCGAAGAGAACGATGTTGCACAGCTAAAGGACACGGAGCTATCGCACTTCCGAAATTCACGCATCGGATTTATCTTTCAGTTTCATCACCTATTGCCGGAGTTCACGGCGATTGAGAATGTTGCGATGCCCGGGCTGATCTCAGGGAAGAAGTTCTCGCAGGTTCGTGAGCGAGCAGAAATGTTGCTAACGGAAGTAGGCCTCAAAGATCGAATGGAACATCGACCTTCGGCGCTATCCGGTGGCGAATCACAGCGCGTTGCCGTTGCAAGAGCATTCATGATGTCGCCAGCGCTTGTGCTCGCAGATGAACCGACCGGAAATCTCGATGCTCGCAATAGCGCGATGCTATTCGATCTCATCATCGGTCTTTCGCGCAAACTTGATCAAACTTTCCTCATCGCTACACACAATCTCGAACTCGCCGAGAAAGCAGATCGAACGCTACATCTCGAAAAAGGTGTGCTGCAATCCCATTAGTCTTACCACTAAAACCAATAGGGCGTTTCCTTCGCCCACTTTGTATTGCCGTACTTTTTGTGTAGCAGTTTGAATATCTTCTCGGAATACTTCGAAGTGAGCGAATCGGTGCAGCCGTAGCGCGTGCCAAGCACAATGCGATGCAGTGCTGCTGGAATTCGTGGATCGTTAGGCACTGCAGCAGACCATTTCATCGCTTCGATCGCAAGATAATTTGGTCCGGGCGGTATCGCTCGGAGAAGATTCTGTTCCAGAGTTGCCTGACGCAAAATGTCGGGTGATAGAAACGGCGGAATCGCATTCAAGTGCATTAACAGCTTTCGATCATGGCTCCAATCTTCCTCGTTATCTTCGTTGGCCTCACGGTCCCTTTCCGGCTCCCAAGCACACCACCAATTACGTTGCCAACTTTCGATAAGCAATGGAGCATCGCGATCATCCCATGCATCAACGAATGGCCCAAGAATAGGTGCGCGCACCAGCAAATTCACAGCTTCCCATTCTTGCGTCGCAGGTTCACTCGCTTGTAGGTATGGCTTAAAGTACTCGCCTAACTTTTTGTCCCCGAGTGCGATCGTCGCGAACTCTATTGTTAACGGAATATTTTTCACAAGCCAAGAGCGAGTCCAACCGGCTCGTGCGAGATCCATTCGGAGATGCTCAGGCACACTTTGATCACGCGCAGCTTCCAACAACATCGAAAGCGGCATTGCGTAATTCAATACATCCGTGACACTCTTGCTGAAGCCTCGATCTTTCTTTGGGTCGGCAATTCTCTCGCTGTCTTGAATTCCCTCGATACCATCGGTCCACGCATCATCCGAAACGATGGCGACAGGATGCCGAGCGGCATCGCTCAGAAAATCCTTGAGGTTCCCATCGACTTCCATTCGAAGCAAGAGAAACATATTCGTCACGCTGAGTGAGAGCGCACTTCGGTCAGCGAGAATCGAATCCAGTAACAAACGTGCAGCGTCTCTCTTTCCTGCATCAATCAAAAGACGCGCACAATGATACCTTGCCGATAAATAAGCATGTGAGCTCTTGGGAAGTTTGAGTGCAGCGTTCATCAATTCCTGTACGCCAGCTTCAGATGCTCTGCGATCGCTGATCGCCGCGACTAACCAGGTCTCACTTTTCGTTTCACGCCAACGCGTGAGCGAGTGCGGACGCGAAGTAGAATCTCCAGCATTCACGGTCACAACCCAATCGGTAAGATCATCTTTAAAAATGCCTTTTGGAATAGAGTCCATGGACGTTTTATGCGGGTCGTAACGGTCACCGTTATCCAGAAAATGATCGAGCGTTGACGTGTAGTCGATCAGATCTTGACGAAGATTTCTATCTGGCTCCGGATTGAGTACGGCATCGGACAATCGGTGTAGTGCTTTCACTCGATCGACTCGAATGCTCACGAAGCTTCGAAGATCGCGAGTGGCTTCTGCCATCGACGCATAGCGCGGATCGTGCTCGAGTTTATCCAACTCTTTCAAGCTTTGCGCATAATCCTGAGATGCAAACGCATTAGAATCAACTTGTGCTTTACGTTCGAAGCATCTCGCAACAAGGTATTGCGAAGTTGCCTGCCACGGGGAATGATCATCCATAGCAATCGCTCGGAATATCGCAATCGCGGTGTCGTATCTCGACAAATAAAAATTCGCAGCACCTTGTTGATATGCTCGATTTTTTCGGATCACGTTCGATGCGATACCAATGGGGAGCATTGGAACATTAAGCCCAAGTTCAACCGGTGTCATAATACTATCTTCCCCTTCGATCCAACTTCTTACCTCCGGGCTTGTCGGCGCATACTTTTTGAGTAGCGATTCAAGAGTGTGTAATGCTGTTGCGTAGGTGTTCTCATTGAGGTTCTCGAAATATTGATAGCGACGTTCTTGATATGGCAATCCGAACGGGAATTGCCGGTTTGCGGCTGCGGTATCTTGATCTTTAAGTACTGAACTACGAAGTCGCTCCCATCGCCTGTGTGCTGAGGAGTCGTAAGGGTTCTCCCTTGGGGCAGGAGATCCTGAATCGGCACCGAGATCCACATTCATCCGCTCTTCCCACACATGCAACAGTTCGCGTTGCGCGTCATGATTGTAGTTACCGCCCGAGAGATACTGATACGCTACCGTCAAATAACTTCTCGCCCAAGTGCCTTGGACGATTCCGGTTCGTCCGGCTGCAAAGTCTTTTATGGGCAGATCGGGATGCACCGTGAATTGATAGACCGGTGACGAGAAGAACGGTCCACAGCTTCGCATGCGCAAATTCGGTAAACCTATTACGAGAAGCACAGCGAGTACCAGAGCTAAACGGGAGGCAACTCTTGTCATGTTAAAATTTTACTACAAATCAAGGCTGTGCATGATAGTGATCGAGCGTGGAATCCAAGAGTGCTTTCGTCCATGTTCGATTCGAAAAAATGTAGAGCCGTTCGTGACTCGGAAGCGCATCGAGCAATTCATCGGTCGATATTCCCAAACACCCAACCGCTTTCTTCGAAGTGAAACCACCGCCCGCACGAAGATATTCCGTTACACTCTTTTGTGCAATTCCCAAACGAAAAAGCATCGGCACTGCTTCGTCGATCGGGAGACTATCGATCCACGCATCATGCATGCACCACGATGCAAGCGCTGTGATTGAGATCTTGGTTTCGCTCGGCAGCTTTGCGCGTAAGCTGAGCAGCAAATGCTTATACCAATCGCGATCACTTTGGCGCGCATCAAAATCAAGTTGGATCTTGTCAGTTCGGAGCATTGTAACGAAACTCATGATCGCATTTGCTGTCGAAGCACACTGCGATGAGTCAAGCTGTGCCTTTGCTACGCCATGAATCTCGATTCGAATCACCGGCATCACCTTTGTGCCGGCAGCAAACTTGATCTGATTCACTCGCTTCACAATTCGTACACTTCCCTCTTCGAGAATTATCGTCTCTGCAAAAAAAGCAACTCCGATCTTCGCAGTGTCGATAAATTCCAAATTCTCAGGCCGCTCCCAGGCCCAGAGAATTGTCGGGGGTAGTTTTAAGGGCAACGCACCAGTCACAACATCCGAATGCTTACATCCCACCATTCCGAGAATCGACAAACCAACAAAGAGACGTAACCAATTAGCCATGTACAAAGATATGTGATTCGAGGTGCAATGTCGGCCGTTTTACCGCTTTCCGGGGCAGGCCTCCTACCGTTTGCGGAACGAGACGCCCCCACTCGAAGTTTTTCTTCCACGTATATCTTGCCTCGGCGCCGATTGGCACTTTGGGCTTTGATTTTTAGGTTTTTTACTTGTTTGAAAATGGCAACTCCGGCAGCGAATCAGAAGAACCCACGTCCAGCAAACCGTCCGAATCCCCGTACGGCTTCGGGTGCAACACAGCGTGCAGCAAGACCGGCACGTAAGGAGAGCGCTCGCGTAGGTGCAAGGCCGTTTCAAATGCCATTCGAGACCAAAAATATGACGATCATTTTGATCGGCGTGGCGACTGTCGCACTTGGCTACCTTATCATGGGAATGAGCCCAACGATGAGCTTTGCTGCGATCACGCTTGCTCCATTCATTCTGGTGCTCGGGTATTGCATCATAATCCCGTATGGCATCATGTACGGCGCTCGTCACTACAATAAAACCAAGCGCGATAACGCAGCCGCTGAAGCAACCGGCTCTACGAGCGCGATCTCCTGATAAATTTATAGAGAGGATTTATTCCGAAAGGAGCTTTGCAAGAAGCTCCTTTTTTATTGCAGCTAATTTATTACCTAATTAAGCTCTTCGAGAAAACTTACCCGAACCTCGTTCTTCTTTACATCTACTTTCTTCACCTCTTCGCCCGCAGTTGTAACGAGATGCTCTTCGCCTGTCAGCAGATCGATAACATACACAGTGCCCGCGGGCATCTCGAGTACGTCACGGACTTTTCCTAATTCTTCATTCGTCGCATCATCGACGACTTTCATTCCGATGATCTGATCGAAGTAGGCTTTGCCTTCCGGTAGCGGCATACGCTCGGACTCTGGGATCAGGAGTTCGGTGTTGCGCAAAAGATCGGCGGCATTGCGATCGTTGGTATTCGAAAATTTTATGAGTATACCGTTCGCGGTGTTACGTGTGCTATCGACTTTCTCGGTGCGCATCGTACCGTCGGGCGCTCGAAGCAGGACTTCCTTCAATTTCTTGAAGCGTGTATCATCCATCGTGAAGGTCTCGATGAAGACTTCCCCTTTCAGCCCATGTGATCGCCTGACTCGCGCGATGAGTACGTATTCGTCCATGAAATAAATTTTAGCCTTAAAGAAATCGTACTCGCTTCTGTTATCCGTTCAAAAGGGAAAAAGAAAAAAGACCTCGATTCGTTCGAGGTCTTTTTCGTAATCTGAAATGGCGAGAGCAGTGTCTTACTCTGCTGCCGGTGCTTCTGGAGCTACTTCCGCTGTTGGTGTTTCCTCGACTGCTGGTGCGGCGGCTGCGAGTTCTGCCGCAGCGGCAGCTTCGGTGGCAGCGAGTTCTGCGGCAGCGGCTGCTTCCGTTGCTGCAATTGCGGCAGCGGCTTCGTCGGCTTTCGCTTTTAGGTCGGCTGCCTTCTTATCTTCGACCGCTTTCTTCTTTGCAGCGACGGCCGCTTCCTTCTTCGAGAGCTGCGATACTTGCTTTTCGTCACGTGCTGTCTTCCACGTGTTGAAAATTTCCGAAGCGCGATCGGCAGGGATTTTCTTCTTCTCGAGATGCCACTTCAGCAAGATACCCTCTTTGGAGAGCAGCGAGCGGACGGTATCGGTCGGCTGAGCACCGGTGCGAAGCCAGTACATGATACGCTCTTCGTTGATCTCGACCTTGCCGGTCTCGTTGAGCGGACGATACTGACCAAGTGCCTCAACATAACGGCCGTCGCGACGAGCGCGGCTATTAGCGGCAACGATACGATAGATAGGCAATTGTTTGCGTCCTTGACGCGCCAAGCGAATTTTAACCATGGTTCTTGCTAATTTGAATGGATTTCAACGATTCCGGAGGATGTCCACACAGCCAATACCAAGAAGGGCCGCCCGAGGAGTCTCCAGATTGCGCGGTGTAAACACCAATACCCCAAAATCGCTCCCGAAATGGGTAAATGACTACATTCCGCCCGTTGGCATATTTTTCATCATGTCTCGCATTTGTCTGGAGACTTTTCCGCCGGAGAGTTTCTTCATCATTTTTTGCATATCGGTGAATTGCTTCACCAGACGATTGACTTCTTGGACGCTTGTTCCGGAGCCGGTTGCGATGCGGACTCGGCGGGAGCCGTTGAGCAATTGCGGAAATCGGCGCTCGTCTTTTGTCATCGAGGTGATGATCGCTTCGATACGATTGAAGGCTTTGTCATCGATGTTGGCATCTTTAATCGCTGCTGCATTCACGCCGGGGATCATTCCAAGCAAATCTTTTACCGAGCCCATCTTTTTGATGTGACCGAGCTGTGCGAGGAAATCATCAAAGGTGAATTCGTTCTTACGAATCTTCTCTTCCACTTTCAGCGCATCCTCTTCCGAGATCTGGGCTTGCGCACGCTCGACGAGCGAAACAATATCGCCCATGCCAAGAATACGCGAGGCCATACGCTCCGGATAAAACGCTTCGAGCGCGTCGAGCTTCTCACCGGTCGATATAAACTTTATCGGTACTTGCACGATCGAACGAATCGAAAGCGCTGCACCGCCTCGTGCATCACCGTCGAGTTTCGTCAACACGATACCGTCGAATGCGAGTCTGTCGTGAAACGCTTTGGCAGTGTTGACCGCATCTTGTCCCGTCATCGCGTCGCAGACAAACAAGATTTCGTGCGGCTTCACTGTGGACTTGATATCCGCGACCTCTTTCATCATCACCTCATCGATCGTCAAACGACCGGCGGTATCGATGATGACAACTTCGTATCCGTTCTCGCGAGCTTTGCGCACACCTTCGCGAGCAATCGTGACTGCGTTCTTCTCTCCATCCATCGAGAAAACTGGCACCCCTGCCTGCTCACCAAGCAACTTCAACTGCTCGACAGCTGCCGGTCGATAGATATCTCCGGCGACGAGCATCGGCTTTTTGTTTTTACCGGCGAGCAACGTTGCAAGTTTTGCGGTGAAGGTCGTTTTACCCGAACCTTGCAGTCCGCAGACCATGATGATCGTAGGGATCTCCGCCGAGTAGCGAATATCGCTTGCCGAATCGCCCATCGTATGGACGAGTTCATCATAGATAATCTTGATGAACTGCTGTTCCGGACTGACAGATCGGAGCACATCCTGTCCGAGCGCACGCTCCTGGACATCATCGACAAATTTCTTCGCGACCTTATAGTTTACGTCGGCATCAAGCAGCGTTCGACGAATTTCTTTGATCGCCTCTTCGACATTCCCCTCCGTAATGCGCCCCTGACCACGAATGCGCTTGAATAACCCCTCAAATTTGGAACTTAGATCTTCGAACATTGTCGCTACTCAAAATTAACAAAAGTGTCTCAAGAACAAAAGAATCTTAAGAAGGGCTGGAAACAAGATTGTGGACGGCTTTGTGCCCTCCGGAATAACAGTCCTAAGTTTGTGAGCACGCTAGGCTTTATCAGTCCTATCGGACCGTTCAGGCCTATCCGTCCTATCAGACCGATATGTCCTGTTCCGATGTAGCCACAACTCTCGAAAGAAACCGAGATACCACGAGCACACCCAGCGACAGAATCAGCCCAACATACAGTGGCTCCATACCAAGCAGATAATTCGGTTCTAGCGTTGGCGATCGAAATACACCTACCACATATGCCGTCAGCGAACTCAAGCCACCTACCATCATGCTAATTCTTGCAGCTCTCGGAGTTGGGCGAAGTTTTGGAAAGTAACTCAGCGTCAGAGGGAAGAGTAATGCGGGTACGAGTATCGAACCGAATGCATACCAGATTACATAGATCCGATCTGAGCATGCAATAATTATTAACGAGATCGCGGCCGTGATAAAGAGTCCGAAGCGGGTGTAGCGTTTCACTGTTGATTCATCACCACCACCCCTCCAACGCCAAAGAATATCACGTCCGACAATCGTCGCACTCGTGAAGAGAAACGAATCGACTGTGCTGAGTACAGTCGCGAGCATTCCCGTATAGAAGACTCCCTTCATACCTATCGGCAGCACTCGCTCTGCTAAAGCAGGATAGGCAAACTTGCTCGCGGGTAGTGTCGCAAATGCTGCTCGCGCATAAAGCCCTGCAAGATTTGTCATCAGATCAAAGAAGAGCCAAAACACCACCGATATCACCACACCCCACTTTGCGACGGAAACATTTCGCGCCGCAAATACACGCGTGTTTACGTTTGGATCGACGAGCGTACTCATCGCAATGATATACCAGACCAAAATATACCACAAACTATTTGTGCCGAACGGTTGCAAATGCCCGACCGGAACATGACTTGTGATATAGCCCCAACCACCGAACGTGCTATAGGCATACGGCAAGATCACCGCAAAGCCGAGAAACATTAATACGAATTGCAGCATGTCCGCTTGAACGGATGCGCGAAATCCACCGGTGAATAGATAGAGAATCGAAGAGACGATCGCGATCCCAACGCCAACCATCGGAGTGATTCCAAAGAACCACTCATACAGTGTGCCGAGTGTCATGATATATGGCGCAGGACTCGTCATAAAAAAGACGACGATCGCTCCGATGTAGCCGGCCTTGTTACCATACACGGTGCGAAGTCGATCGCTTATAGTTGAGTGCTCACGATCGTCGTTCACCTTTTTTGCGAGAACGAACGCATAAAACAGCGCCGCGAAATAGTATGGGATGCCGAAGACTACCCACATCACGATGCCCTTATCATATGCGTACTCCCCCACTCCGATGATACCGCCGTACCACGTCGAGACGAGTGTTGCGACAAATGCAGGTAGAGTCAGCGATCGTCCGGCGAGAATAAATTCTTCGGCATCGCTGCGTTTATCTTTGTGACGTCGGATTGAGACAAACCCGATCACCGAATTTGCGACAAGATAGAATAGGATAATCGCAAGATCAACGAGCGCGAGATGTGGAAACGCAAAATGCGAGGCATCAGCCATCGCTTAACCTTTCGCCTGCGCTTTCGCCAGTGACGGACGGACCATGCGGACGCTCCAGCGAGACGAGCAGCGCCCCACTATTTATAGTGATCGAGCACGTTCCCTCACCCATGATCACATTGCTCAATCCCTCCCTCTCACCAAAAACAAAATCTTCATTCGTGATAGGATACTTAAGTCCGGTTGTGAGCACTCCTGTCGCAGCAGGAAGTGGTATCAGGGAAATGCGCGCATACGGCCGATCCGAAACATCCATGCGATTATTTGCTTGCGTAAGCACGGAGATCATACTTGTATCATCGTACGCAACGCATGATCGAAAATTATTGCAGTGTCTGACAAGAATACTAAAATTGGAAAGTGAGTGATCGGAGCGCTTTCCATCCAATCCCAAAATTCGCACATGCGTCCTCCCATGCTTCTCTCGAATGCAATTCATAGACTTTTCAAAATCGCCCGTCTGTTGATCGGGTCTGTGCTCGATCGTCGTTCCGATTGCGGCATAATACAGTAGCGTTTCGCGAGAGATCGAATCGAGATCACCCACAATCCCACTCAACTTTATCGAATGTTTCCGAGCGAGTTCTGCTGCACCATCCGCGCAGATCACATAGGAAGATGCTTTGGCGAGTTGGAGCAATAACTCAATATCATTGATCTCACCGCCCAAAATCAAAAGTATGAACTCACTCGGAAGTTCGATCTGTGCATTCATAAAAAGTTAGAGACCTATTTCGATGCTGGCAAAACCATGCCGCGGTGCTGCGACAAAAAATCCCGCGGAACTGGTGACGTACGATGTATACAATTTGTCGAGCAAATTATTAGCTTCGAGTTTGAGATCGATGAACTCGAGTCCAGCAACCTTGACGATGCGATAGCGTACGTTCGCATCAAGGACAAAGTAGGGATCATTCTGGAATTCAGGAGTATTCAAAATATCTCCATAGAACGATCCAACGTAACGCCCTGTCAGTGAGACGAAGAAATTTTCTATCGGAGTCACACCAACGACAACGTTCGCTGTTGTCGAGGGAAATCCGATTGGCACCTTGCCTTCGGCGGCACCAGGAAGTCCCGCGAATGTTGTGAACTGCTTGATCTCATTCTTGCTGAAGGTCGCGTTGGCCCCGAGCGTTAGCACTTCCGATGCACTGCACTCGACACCCAACTCCAATCCATAGTGCAGCGTTTTTTCCGCATTGCCGGTGATCGGTGCACCGAACCCATCGGTGTTACCCGTCGCGATGAGTTCATCCGTGAACGACATGTAGTAGCCGGTGACCGAAGCCGAAACGCTGGTACGAGCAGTCATTGGTGTGTGCAACAACCTCCATCCAAGTTCCAAATCAAGCAAGCGCTCCGGGCGAACATTGGGCGAAGTGAAGTCGTATCCGTGACCACTTGCAGCACGTGCAAAATTGGGCTCGCTAAAAAAGTCGGCCTGATAATAATCAGCAAACCGCGGCTCGCGCGAAGTCAGCGACAGACTGGCAAAGGATGTCATGTTCTCTGCAAAAGTAATATTAACTCCAAGCCTCGGATTTAAAAAAATAAAAGGGATGGAGTACTCGTAACTCGTCCAACCCGTATCGAGTTGTCGAGTGCGAGCCATCGAACTATCGACATAGAATGGCTTCTGATCATAAAAATGATATTTTTGCGAGACGAGTTGGATGCTTGCGAGCAGATGCACATCTTTGCCGTAAGAGGTCTCCTGCGATATGTATCCCGAGAGGACGTCTTTGCCGCCGTGATACTCTGTGTAGTGATAATCACCGGGGAGATCTGCTGGCAAATGAGCAGCCGATAGCAACTTACTCCAATGGATGGAGCGATTGAATCGCAACTCAGCTCCGGCGGTGAACGTACCCATCTCATTCAACCATTCAAATCTCGGAAGCCAACCCCACTGCTGATTCCCGACATAGGCACGTGCAAGTTCGTTGCCGATCAAAGAATCGCTGACCGGAAGCGGGGTAAATCCGTATCGATCTGCGTAGGGTTTCGTCAGTCGATAAAATTCAGCATTCGAAAGTGCCGGCACTGCAAAAGCACCTGAGTATACACCATCATAATCGAACTGACCATCTCCTTGAATATAGAACACGGAATTCGAAAGCGATGCGGATTCGGATAATTCCCAATTCGTTAACACCTCATAGTGCGGCTGAAAAAACTCTTCGTGTTCTTCGGGTCTGCGTTCATAGGTACCCGACTCCGACCAGTTCACTTTGCGAAGTTCAGGATCGGTGAGTTCATGACGATCGGCACTTGGATGGAGCCCATAGTAGTTGAGTCCATCTGTGATCGGTCCACCATAAAAATTTGCTTGCAAGGAAAAGTTGGAATCGAATCTCGCAACCGAGACTGCATACGAACTCAGATCCACCCAATCGCTGTTGCGGTATCCATCCGTGTGAGTCTTGCTAAGTCGGGCGGAGATGATATATTTATCGTCGAAAATTCCCGAGTTAAATTGTGCTGCGTACTTTCGTGTATTGTAACTTCCATAACCACTCGAGAGCGTAATCTCTCGTTTCCCGGAGAGCAATGTTTCCACATTGATGGAACCACCGATGGAGGGCGGTCCGTAAAACGCGGTACCGGCTCCACGTTGAATGTGCACCGTGCTCGTTGCACTTGCCAGGTCGGGCATGTCGATCCAATAGACCGTGTGATCTTCGGGATCATTCTGCGGAATACCATTCACCATCACAGAAATTCTCCGCGAATCAAATCCGCGAATACTCAAGAAGGAATATCCTACATCTGTGCCACTTTGTGAGTAGCTTGTTGCTGAAGGCATCGCAGAGAGGAGCGTCGGAATATCTTGCTCTGTGAGTACTTGTTTGATCTCGGCACGCGTAACGGTCTCGAAAGCTGCGGGAGTCTTGCCCTCGATATTCGGAAAGCCCGTAACAACGATCTCCGGTGCGTGGTATGTTTTTAGATGTGTCGTATCGAGTTGCTGTGGCGAAGTTGTAGACTGCGTGGGTGATGGTTGCGTTTGTGCCAGAAGCGACAACGGAAAAATTGCACTAAGCAAAATTAGCGCAAGTATCCGCAGTGCGGAATTTGGAGTAGACATTCGACTGATGTGATCAAAGAAACGACGCCGTTTTCCTCACCGGAATTTTCGCAGCGGTGAAACGGGCTGTGGAGCAACTGCGTGCGGCAGACCGTGGAGATCGGTTGCCGTGATTCGCAGAAATTCTTCGCTTCGTTTCCCTTCGCTGGGGTGATCCAGATCAGGTTCAGAGGGTGTTATCTCAGCCCGCAAGTCTTTCTCGCGGACACCCCTAACGACATGCGCTCCGCCGAAGTCGGCGAGAATGCACGGCCTAATATCAAAAGTAAGCTCCGAAAAATTCCGCAGATTTGGTACACACTAAGCGTTTGCGGCGAGCGTCTTCTGTACGATCTCCATCACTTCTCGTTTCGTCGCAGGCTTTGAGAGATAATCATTACATCCTGCGTCCATGCATCGTTTGCGATCACCTAACATTGCAAAGGCGGTGAGCGCCACGATCGGAACATTTGGCGCAACCGAACCTGCGCGAATTTCGGCTGTCACTGCAAGCCCATCTTTATCCGGGAGATTGACATCCATCAGGATGAGATCCGGCACTTCTACTGTCAGTTGTGCAATTGCTTCGGCAGCATTCATCGCTCGGGAAACTTCGTACTCCGCCCGAAGATATACATCGAGCAGGCGCTGAGTTTCGAGATTATCTTCTACGACGAGTACACGCTTTCTGCCTGTGGTTGCCGTCGCGATTCTTTCCCCTTTCGGTTTCGAGAAAATCGGTGCCGCGAATTGCGCACGATTTATTTCGGTGCCTGGACGCAATAAAGGGAAGAGTATATTAAAAGTACTCCCTTCACCCGTTTTCGAATCGACAGAGATGGAGCCGCCCATCATAGTCACCAGCCGATTGCTGATCGCAAGTCCAAGGCCAGTGCCACCAAATTCTCTGGTTTGCCCCGAGTGCTCTTGTCTGAACTCTTCGAAAAGATGCGGTAGAAAGTCAGGATGAATTCCTATACCGGTGTCAATCACTTCTATGAGCGCTTGATCGTGGTCATTCCGAGAAAGTCGCACGGTAACAGAACCAGAGCGCGTGAACTTAATCGCATTGCTCACAATATTCATGATCACCTGTCCGATGCGCTGACGATCTGCACGGATGAAAAGTTTTTCTTGTGCTCGTGCCAGAATGAGTTCGAGTCCCTTTTGCTTCGCGATAAACTTCAGCGGCATCATCGTGGATTCGATCTCAATCATTAGATCAACATTCTCCGCTTGGAGTTCAAGCCTACCTGCTTCAATCTTGGACAGATCAAGAATATCATTGATCAGACTGAGCAATCGCTTTCCGGAAATATTGATCGATCGCAAAAACGATTGGTGCTGCTCGGAAACCTTATCGACCAATTCGCTCGAAAGAATATCCGAAAATCCAAGGATCGCCGTCATCGGTGTACGAATTTCATGCGACATATTCGCAAGAAAACTGGACTTCAGTCTGTTCGATTCGTTCGCTCTATCGCGCTCGATAGCAAGCGTGTCATTCAGTTCTTTGAGTGCGTGGCGTTGAGTTACCGTACCAGTGACCTCAGGGAATGTCACGATAACGCCGGTTACCTCTCCTTGCAGATCATAGAGTGGGGCGGCACTCTCTAAAATCCATGTCAGGCTTCCATCGGGTCGCATCACTCCGATCTCCAAATTGGTCACCGGCTGCTTCTCACGTAGTACACGAACCGCCGGCAAATTTTGGATCGGCACCGGAGTACCATCATCCAGCACCGTTCGCCAAATATCGGAATCGTGTTGCAGCTTTGTTAATTCATCAATGGAAAGTCCAAGAATGCGCTCGGCGGCTTTGTTCGCACGAATGATGCGACCGGTGTTGTCCGAGATCAGAACCGCTTCACCCAACTCGTTAAACAGCTGTGTGAAGAGTCTGGAATCTTCGATCTGATGTTGTGCAGCCCGCAGTTCCGTCACATCGACAACCGTCCAGCGCCAATACCAATGCTTGAGTATCGGATCGAAGATCGGGAGGGCATTCACGAGTCCAATCAGAATCTCTCCACTATCTTTGATGAACTCCAGTTCGACATTCGTGATTGGAGATTCAAGTCCACTGGTGCGGATTACAGATTCGAAATAATCGTAGCTCGTCGCCGAGAGGACTTGACTAATGTTCTCGCCTGCAAACCGATCCTGCGAATCTGAACCGAGCCACTCGGCCATCCGATAGTTCATCTGCTCTATCGTGTTGTTCGGAAGCACAGAAAGATAACCGCATGGAGCATTGTTATAAAGATCGAGCAGAATCCGATTCGAGCGATCGAGCTCAGCTGCTTGCGTTACTCGGAGCGTTACATCCTCGATGATCAAACCAACTTCATCGCCCACCGGAAATGCGCGAAGATCAAATATCCTTCCCTTCCGCTCACCTATCGAATCGATTCTTCGCCGAACTTCTTGGTCCGTACTTTCGGCTGCACCGAGCAACTCGTTCAGCGCCTCTTCGTGGATTGGCAAAATGTTAAGCAAGTCCATTCCGATTACCGAGTCAGTAGAGAATGGATGCAGTATCGTTTCGCACATTCGATTGAAATATGTCACAGAGCGATCGCTATCGACAAGAATTAGTGCGAGCGATAGATTTTCGGATAGCGTTCGAAATCGTTCCTCTCCTGCACGCAAGCGCTCCTCCGCTTCGACGTGCGAGGTTTTGTCCACGATCAGAATTGCAAGTTCGCCTTCGATAGGAAATGCTCGAAGTCCGTATACACCGGAGATGCGCGCATCGGTATAAGCAAAGCGAGGCACCCAAAATGGCAGGCTATCACGCAAGGCAGTTCGCAATTGCTCCACGGTTTCCATTGGGATTTCCGGGAAAATATCACAAGCGCGCTGACCTAAGGTTTCGAAGTGCTTCAGGCCCGTAATCTCCTCGGCACGTTTATTCCAGTAGGTGATCTTGAATTCCTGGTTCACTATGAGCAACGCCGTGCTCATGAAGTCCGATAGCTTCAGAAATCGCTCTTCGACAAGCGGTGAGGGCTTAGCACCTTCGTACGCGGTATCCCCATCACTAAAGAAGACACCGATCTCTTCGCCCATCGGTAAAATATTTAGATCAAGACTTTTCGGCAGCGCGGGGTCGTTCGGAACAAAATTTTTGAACTGCTGATGTGTACCTGTCTCGAATGCGCGATTGAATCGTTCGACCATTTCCGGTTTCGAACTCGGGTGCTTTCCAAGATTCACTCCTTGGTATCCTGCGAAGCCCGGTAAACGTGCAAGCGCAGCTTGACTAATATATTGCACAACGAGATCACGATTCATGATCGCAAAATGAAGCCGCAATGCTTCCATGCGTTCGATGAATCCATCGCGAGTGAAATGATCTGATGAAATTCCAGTTTCAGATCTCAATGTGGAGTCCCCATCGGATTTTTTAATGCGCGTTTTGTGGACCATGGATTCAGATTCGTCAGATGCGCTAAGCTTCCTACTTCGAGTGCGACCTTTGGCCGGAGCAAGAATAGCATCCTGCGCAGCAAGCACAGACTTCGAACCCTTTGTGTTTCGGGTCATGAGGGATTACTTTTGTTCTACTTTGCAAGAGCCAAACTGTGCCTCCCAATGTGGTAGCTGGGGACACCAAGAAGCGTACGAACTGCCAACACTTGCGCGATAGGAAAATTCCGTTCAAGGTTGCTTTAGCGAAAGGTAGGATGATCAGTTGGATTGATTATTACTCCATCCTCTATCGCCGCATTTACACGGCATGCGTTTCGGTATCCACAGGACTTACAGCTGGTGGTCACTTGATCTTTCCAAACAAGCGGAAATGTC
>JBDTCS010000088.1:0-5704 GCA_039923455.1 Kapaibacterium sp. (SeqCode)
CCTTTACCGATCTCACTTGCTTTCACATCATCAACCACGCCCTCGCCACGAACTTCAAAACCATCTGTGATCTTCCATCTTCCGTGAACGGCTAGCAATCCGTTATCGCGGTCGACGAGTGAGTGCTCTACCGATTTCAGAAAGCTGAACGGATTCGCGTACGCAAGATCGAAGCGTCGCGAATAGATAACCATGTCGGTAAATCCGAGTTCGATATCCTCACCAATCACAAACGAGAGATCGTGAAGCGTAAGGTATTTCGGATCGATGTGCACATTCGAACCACCAATTTGATCCGGTCGCGTCGTATCAAAGCCTTCACTAACGCGTGCATCGCCAAGCAAAGACCCGATCATCGCCTGATAGCGGACGTGCCCGACATGCGCACCGAGGCTTAGAAAATCGTAGGTCGGGACGTTCGAAGACAAGATGATATTATCACCCTGATAACTTCCGCCAACCTGAACTGCCTCGCGTGCGAGCTTCGCAGTAAACCAGTCGTAGTTGTAGCTCAGCTCTGCGGATGTAAAATCAAAATCCTTTTTTGAAAAGAGCGCAAAATTCTTGTTGCTTGCAAGCAGCGGATCTTCGAGCGCGACACTCGAGTCCCCGAAATCCTGACCGTTCGTCGCCTCAAGAAAAAAGCCAACGTGCCCGCTGAGCGTACCGGAGAACTGTCCACCAAAAACGCCGAGTACTACGCTCGCCGGATCCGGCTTTTGACGCCGACGCATCTCAAGGCTTGCTATACCGTGAACATACATTTCGGATTGCGTCGAATCATCAGTCCAACGATACAAATACTTATCCGCATCGGTAACAATACCACTAAAGAAGAGCGGCTCAGCATTGCGAGCGGGAAACATCGAGACAACATGATCGGGTATGTGTGCGTAGGTGCGTAAGAACTTTGTCCGAAGCGCTCGCTCGCTCACACTTAAATTATTGGTGTCGGCAGATTCCAGAATTCCTACGACCTCATATTCCGACATCGGAAGTTCGACTTCGGAATACCCTTTGACCATCCCGCGAACGGATAGATGGCGCAGATAGGAATAGACTTCGCTACCGACAGGCACTTGAACTACTCCACGATGCGGCACGCTCGTCAAATGTTGCGCGTGACTCTCTGAGGCCGCACACAAGAGTGCAACTACTAAAACGATCGAAGCAAAAGAAAGTGTACGTTGGCTCAAGTGTTATTTCTTTGTCGCGATTATTTCTTTGTCGCGATACTATAATACAAGATGGAGATCACAATTCCCACGACTGCACCAACGATGCCTGCGATAGCACCGACGGTGCGCAAGGTATAATCTTCCGAATGATCCGGTGACTTCGGCACATAGATCTGATCGCCCGGCTCTATCACCGTTTGTTTCGGCTCCATCCACTGCCAAGTACCGGCCTTAATGATTCGCGTGCCTGATTCGACGGCCCCCTCAGCGAATCCACCGGCAGATTTTATGTACTGGTACACATCCTGGTTAGGCACGTAGCGTATATGCCCGGCACGCCCGACATAGCCCCAAACATATACAGTGTTCGGTAGCTTTGGAATATAAATATAATCGTTGTTACGAAGTGCAAGATCGGCCGTCGAATCTCCCAATCGAAACAGTCGATCGAGATCGACATTCGCTGTTCCATCTCTGAGTAAAGTCTGTAACTTAAAATTTGTCGTATCGGAGACGGAGAGATTGGCAAGCCGTGATGCCTTCAGCGCTTCATCTTCGGGTGTGACATCTCGATTGTCCGCGTCCATTCTTCCACGCGTGATGATACCACCCTTTAAAAAGGCTTCCGGAGTGAAACCACCTGCACTTCGCACAAGGTCGGATAGCTTCGTATCGGTGCGACGGATAGGATATACACCGGGATAGAGAACCTCTCCCTCAATGGTAACTCTCGATAGCTCTCGATGATCCACATCGGCACGTACAAAGATCCGATCAGCCTTACGAAGTGGAACGTCTGGGATCTTGTGGGCTTGAATCGCAGTCACATCATAGAATTCGGTTGTGAAATCCAACCCATCCTTCGACATGCGTGTGAGTTCTACGCGTGTTAGGTCTGCAGCGGGAGAAGGCCCATACACGCTTCGAAGGATTTGATAAAGCGAATCGCCCTCTACAAATTCATAGTTGCCCGGAGCCATGACGGCGCCGTACACACCAATCATTCCATCATACGTGTGCTTGAATGGCACGTAGATCACATCCCCATCTTGCAGCAGCGGGCAAAAACGAGGTTCATGGGTTGCGTTGTATCGGAGCAGATCAATGCGCTCCGTCGTTCCGTTGCCGTGTGTGACTGTGATGTAGCGTTCGCTTGCGGTGCGTTCTTCGCTGACACCGAGGTATGGGCGCAAGCGTTCTGTCTCGCGTTTTTTGCGATCGAGACTACGAAGCGTCGCCTCATCGGCGAAGAGCGGCTGCGTGTGCTCGGCGGGTTTGTTCGCCCAATCAATTGCGATATCTGCTCTGGCAGAGGCTGGCAATGTAAAGATGTTTGGCGTAACGACATCACCCTGTACTTTTACAAATATTTTGCGCGGTTGCAAAAGAGAAACGGAAATGGGGTCGGTGTGCGAAGATGCTTTGATACCGCTAAAAGTCGAGGTGGCTTTGCCCTTTATCTCGAGTACGACATCTTGCAGCGTCTTACCGAGCACATTAAACTCGCCGATGTGCGGCACGATAAGCGTTAGATCGGGAGCGACCGTGAGCATTAACGTTTGGTTTGCACTCCAGATCTGCACTTGTAGAATATCTCCCGGACCCAAGTGATACTCTTTTGGATTTATTGCGCCATCGGATATCATCGCCTCTGAACTCAGTACGGCATTCGATTTATCCTGCATCGTGGTACCGAGCGGCGTGCTCGATGTGCCCCCGACCGACGGCTGCGTCAATTGTGCATTTGCATTCGAACACAGCATGCTAAAAAGCACGAGCAGAGACCCGATCGCACAATGCACGATCCGGCGATAGGTTGAACGACTATTGGTTGACTGACGATTCAAGTTTGTTCTGTTCACGTAAGACTCTAAGTTTCCAATTACAATCGCTCTGGTTACAACCGCTCTCGTAGCACTGTTAATATTCTTTCTGCTGCGAAGCCATCCCATAATTCAAGTACTTTTGCTTTCTTCCAAGAGCCGTTCAATGCAGCTTCCGATAAGCGCAATATTTCCGCTGCATTCAAACCGATCAATTCATTCGTACCACTCTCGACGGTGCTTGGCCGTTCGGTGTTCTCTCGCAGTGTGACACACGGACGTCCGAGTGCGGTTGTCTCTTCTTGCACTCCACCTGAATCCGTCAGCACAACTGCGGCCCCATTTTGCAGTGCAAGAAAAGCAAGATAGCCAACCGGGTCGATCAGCGTTAGTTTGGCATTCGATGCAACGCGCTCGCTTAAGCCAAATTCTTCTAATCGTTTACGCGTACGTGGGTGCACGGGAAAAATAATGCGAGGCATAAACGCCGCCATCTGCTCGAAGACATCGACAAGCATCGTAAGATTGCTTTGATCATCGACATTGCTTGGACGATGCAGCGTCACGAGCGCGAATTTCCCAACCTCGATCGAAAGTTTTGAAGCCAGCGATTCGAATTGCAATTTTGCCGCAGGCAAATACTTTCTCACGCTATCAATCATCGTATTACCGACGAAGAACATGCGAGATTCTGCAATGCCCTCATGCCGCAAATTCACGAGACCGCTCTGCTCTGTGATAAAACAGAAATCCGAGAATTCATCGGCAACGATCCGATTGATCTCCTCGGGCATTTCACGGTCGAACGAACGAAGCCCTGATTCAATATGCGCAAGACGAATGCCGGCTTTTGCGGCAACGAGCGTCGTCGCAAGCGTTGAGTTCACATCACCGGCAACCATGACAAGATCCGGCTTCTCTTCGGCGAGCAGTTGCTCCATCGCGATCATCACCTTCGAAGTCTGCTCGGCGTGTGAGCCCGAGCCAACACCTAAGAACCGATCCGGCGCAGGCATCTCCAACTCCTGAAAAAACACATCCGACATATTCTTGTCGTAGTGTTGGCCGGTATGCACAAGAAGCGCCTGGAAACGATCTGCGGCATCGCGCTTGATCACCTCAAGCACCGGCGCGACCTTCATGAAGTTCGGCCGCGCGCCTACCACGAGTATGATCTTTTGTTTTGCCTTCGTCTCTTTGCTCACGCTAAAATTATTTTTCGTATGCTTCGATCTGACTCAGCCCGCGATGATCTCGACCTTCTCTTTACTACTAAGTGCACGTGCAACGCGTTCAGAACCGGAGCCAAGCAACACGATCTTTTTGCAAAGTTCTTTATCCTCAACATGCTTCGTTGCGTTGCGGGTATCAATGATGAGGTTTGCATGCTTCGCAATAAAATCGTAGTCGTACTGCGTGTGATCGGTGGTTAAGATCACGATGTCGGCAGTTGCCAACGCATCCTTGCTGAGCGTTAGGGACGCAAGATCACGATCGCGCACACTAAGCTTCGGCACAAAGGGATCGTTGTAAGAAATATTTTCCGCGCCTTGATCAATCAAAAGCTCCATGATGCGAATCGCGGGTGAGTGGCGCGTGTCATCGACGTCGCGTTTGAATGCCACTCCGAGCACGAGTATTTTTACTTCGCGAAAACGAACCGGAAGGTCAGCGACTGCACGAAGCACCATGTCTTTTACGTAGAAGGGCATCGATTCATTCGTCTCTGCGGCGAGCGTAATGAAATTGGTTTCGAAATCATATGCACGCGCTTGCCACGAAAGATAATATGGGTCGATGAGTATGCAGTGCCCACCGATTCCCGGCCCGGGGTAAAATGGCATAAAGCCAAAAGGCTTCGTTGCCGCGGCATCGACTACTTCCCAAATATTGATACCGCCCATTCGATCGCAAAGTTTGGAAAGCTCATTGACGAGCGCAATATTCACGGAGCGGAAAATATTTTCGAGCAACTTCTCCATCTCGGCAACGCGTGGAGAACTGACCGGGATCACCATCGAAATCACTTGCTGATTCGCAAGCACAGCGAGTCGTGTGCAAACCGGCGTCACACCTCCGACAACGATCGGAGTGTTTGCGGTGGTAAATTTCTGATTACCCGGATCGATACGTTCCGGGCTAAATGCAAGAAAAAAATCTTTTCCGGTCTTCAGACCTTTGGCCTCGAGTATCGGTTGAACCTTGCCTTCGGTTGTTGTCGGAAAAGTTGTCGACTTAAGAATCACTAACTGTCCCGGACGCAAATGCTCGGCGATAGAGGCCGCGCTACTGGTGATGTAGCTGATATCCGGATCTTTGTTGTCCGTGAATGGCGTAGGTACGCAGATATAAATTACATCGAGCTCGCCGATATTTTTGTAATCGGCTTGCGCATGAAAACGACCCGAGCTTAGTACCTCTTGAAAAATGCTCTCGGCAATATCCTGAATATAATTCTCACCTTTCGTGAGTGCACCGATCTTTCGAGTATCGAGATCGATGCCGGTCGTCGCAAAACCTTTGCGCGCAAATTCTATTGCTAACGGGAGGCCAACATATCCTAAGCCGACCACACCAATTCGTGCGGTCTTCTTCTGTAGCTTTTCTTCCAGTTGACGAGCGACGCCTTCGAGAACGTACATTTCGTTATTCGTTATTCTAAGGTCAAGCGATGCGACTGAGTTCTGCATCTTTCTCGCCCGT
>JBDTCS010000089.1:0-4664 GCA_039923455.1 Kapaibacterium sp. (SeqCode)
TTGCCCAGAGCGTAGATCGTCAGACCAAAGTTCGTTCGGCTGTGCAGTGAGTGCGTCCCTTGCGTAATCGGTATCTGCGCGTACTTGAAATAATTATTCGGCACGTTGTGGAATTGCGAACTGCTAAGTGGAACATCGTCGAAATAGATCGTCGGAAGTATTTCGCCACTCACGACAACGATGTTCATAAAATTACCGGTGAACGCCGTAGGATTCACCATACTAACAATCGTATAAGCCGTATCAAACTGCTCGACAGGCAACACCAGCGCGAGTGCCGGATCACCATAAGCAGGCGTCGTCGTGTTGCCTTGCGAGCCCCAACTTGTGTGCATATATTGTCCAACGAGGATAGGCTTGCTTGCGCTGATAACCGTTACGCCAGGCAATGAACGAATCTCATAAAAATCTCCGGCTGCAAGGGTTGCCACAGGCTGATCATTCACCCGAATCTGATTATCATCGCTCGAAGAAAGCACACGCACCAAATCTGGACGAGCCGAAGTGCTGAACGGCACAACAATTACGGAATCTCCCCATGCACTCATCGGAGGAATCTGCTCGCAAAGATGATCGCGGCTGACGCTTCCATCGACGTTGTACGCATCGGTTGGAATGCGAGCACGCTTGTGCCCACTAAAAAGTGCGAACGGCTTGTTGGCTTTGACGATCGAACCGGTCAGATCGCTATTCGAATCAACGAGATCGCCTTGCACCATATATGCTTCGCCATGATCGAGCGTAACTTTGAATTTCACATTCTTCGGTTTGCCTGAAGCAGTTGCAGCCCGAGGCGTGATCTCGAAGGTTGTTGCGTCTTGCGTTGCAACGAACCAAAATTCACAAGCAGTCTCGTTGCCGGAAACAGGTGAGCTATTGTAGTTCATCGTGCGATATTCGCTTCCCAAAACGCTCACGGGCAAAGCCATGAAGGCATCGCTCGACCACGTTTTGTGATTCATACCGAAGACTGCGATATCGTTGTCGCTGGTAATATGCACACCAAATCCGGGATAGATAATTTCCGAACTTGTGATCTCGACACTCCCTGCCGAAAGATTGCTCGGAAGTGTGATCGTCGTGATCTGTCCCGGAGTTGCCGTGAACGTCTGATGAAATGCAAGCGCGGGAACATCTACGCTTCCCGTGGCAACGACCTTGCTGGTGATATAAAGCGCCATCAAATTCCCTGACTCATCGCCTCCTTGATTTGCACCAAAGGCGACATAAAACTCCTTACCAAAATTTGACCGCTGCTGCGCCCATGCTTGCGGAGCAAAGCCTGCCAAGCAGATTGCCAAGAGAAGTGACATCGAAATAACCGAGAGTGTGATTCGCTTGATCATGATGATGCTGAAATTATACGAACGCTATAACAGAGATGGAGTCGTCCAATGAATGCGTGATCGCTTCGCAAGAAACTTGTGACAAATATAATTCGACATTTCGTCTATGTAAGACACTGTAAAATTGGAAGAGTTGCAGTTTGGCACCCCACAATTTCTACCTAGTCACTTCTGGTTGTTTGAATCTCCAGGTATGCAAAACGAATCTTTAGGCTAAAAGCACTGATTCCTGGCCATTTTGGACGATTGGGAAGCTACCCAACCGCCCAAAATTAATCCTTTGATTACAATGAGGGGTAACATTATTGCCCTTTCGGTGTTAACTTTGCCTGAGGGGTGTAGCATATTACGTCAAATATTCTGCGCCCGTTGATTGTAATGGCTCCTTGTTTGTAAAAGCTCTGTGTATTAATTTCCCGACTTTCGGGGGACCTCTATTCAACCCGGTCTCGAAACGTAGCCCCGAAGAAAGGAACAGTTGGTTTTGTATGCTCCGTAATAAGATTGGTGTGCTGCGCAAAAGGCTTGCGCCTTATTCCGTTTTGCTTGCGATAATGTTCGTGAGTGGTTCTTTGCACGCACAATGGAAACAGATCGCGCATCTCAATAGCACCGTGTACACGATTTATTTCATGCCGGGTGAGTGCGCACCCAAAACCGGATTTGCTGGAACAGTTGGTTCGAATATTTACAAGACGACGGATGGTGGCAATAACTGGCGACTCGTTCACTTCGGCAATCGCGATACACTCTACACTTCGAGCTTCACCTTCAAAGACGCAATGAATGGCTGGTGTTCGATGACACATCCGGGCGGGATCTTCGTGCCCGATATGGTTTATCGCACGACCGACGGTGGCGATACATGGATCTCGATGAACATGCAGGGATCCTTTCCGTGCATTTATTATCATCAAGCATCCGGAAAACTTTTGCTTACCTCGTGGTCCGGATCTGCAACGTACTCGATGGATGGAGGAATGAGTTGGAAGCTATTGGCGCCAAAAAATTATGCAGGTGTTGCGTTTCGCGATGATAGAGTCGGAGTGATCTCTTCGGTGCAAAATGTAGCGCAGTATTTGTATACAGCCGATGGTGGTGCGACGTGGGCAAAATCGAATCTGAAGATCGAGGGCTATCAACCTTTTGCCGTGCCCTGCACAAATACTTTTTTGGTTGCGTGTGAAGCAGATGGAAACGTCTATCGCAGCGATGACGGAGGAGCAAACTGGAGCTTCGCTTCGAGTGTCAGTGCAAACGGATCGGTGATGGGGGAGATCCGGGGTGATAAGAATGATCTTTTCGTGCAAACTTCGAAGGGTGTATTTCACTCTGGCGATATGGCCGCATCCTGGAATCCGATCAACGGACCCGGCCACGATTACGATGGCCGAATGTTTACGCGTGGTGGTTATTTATTCGCAGCCGATGATGCCGGTGGAATTTTCAATTATCATTATGCGACGATCACGTTGCAACTTGGCAATTTGACTTTGCCCGACTCGATGCATTTTCCAACGTCAGCGTGCAATACCGTCACGCGTGCACTTCATATCTCAATGGTATTGCCTTGCGCGGAATGTACCGATTCGGTTCGGCTGACATCGGTAAAGCTCAGCGGTTCGAATTCATTCGGCTCACTCTCGACTCCGGTGTTTGGTCGCGGCATCACTTCCGATGATTCGATCGTCCTAACGCATGCACCGGGAGCAAATCCGGAAGAGTTTGGTGAACTTACACTTAGCTTTACACAATACGGGCAGTCGTTCGACACGGTGATCCATCTCGAGGCGCAAAATATTTCGCACTCCTCGGCATTGCTTCGAATGTCCACGGATCAGGGCTCGCAGAATGCTTTACGCTATGCCGGTGATGATCTGCATGCGATTGTGTATATGCAAGATCCAATCGCCACAGCGGTTGGGCTTACTTCGATCAGTTGCAGAATTCCTTACACGGATCGAATGCTCACATACAAACAAACTACCGGCTTGAACGGCTGGAACATTATTCGTATGCGCAACTCGCGAACGACGATTGATCTGGAATTGCAACATGCGGCGTATGATATGCCAGCCGGTGAAAAAATTGTCGATGTAGATTTCAAGGTGATGCTCGCTGATACGAATCAAACCGATCTGATGCTCGATAGTACGCAACTCAACTCAGGCGATTCGCTTTTCAAAACGTGTGTGCTTGCAGCCTTGCCTTCGGATGATACGATTCATGCATCACTGATATTGCGTTGTGGTGACACCACGATACTTCAGCAACTAAAAAAAGAACCGCTTGTCGCGATTCTTTCTATTATTCCGAATCCGATACGCAGTTCGGGCAATGATGGTGCGCTCAAAATAAGTGTGCATGCTGTTCGACCGACCAATCTGCATCTAACAATTCGGAATGTGCTCGGAGAATCCGTCAGCTCATTTGTTCGTGCACTTTCGTCCGGTGATCAAACGATCTCGGTTGATACACGTGCACTTCCCGAGGGCTCGTATTATCTCACGCTCGAATCCGAGGGCACGAAGAGCGTTCGAAAAATCATTGTAGAACGTTCGGAATGAGCTGAGGCTATCTCCGTAACGCTCCAAACAAAAACCCTGCTGCAAGCGCCCCAAGTATTTGGAGCGCTTCTTCATACCACGGATGCACTTTCCAATTCGTGACGACTATGCTATCACGTTTGGTGATCACCGAGTCGTGGGCAACATACTTTATGACTACCGAATCACGGCGCTCTGCAAACCCGATTGAGAGCGCAAGCGCTCGCATGAACAGATCATAGGTTGCGTGGATGGTGTCGGGGTCGTGGGGCGAATGCGTCGCAGGTGACATATATGACCCATTTGTATCGGCGAGCAGAAGGGTATCAAGGCGCACGAGCACCGAATCGCGAGAAGTTGCGCGCTTCAAGATATGCAGTGGCTTCAGCGGGATTCGCACTTCGAGCTTCATAGAATCTGGGCGAGTACGAGTGGTGTTTGTGATCGTTGTTTCGTGATACGTGCTTCCGCTCGGAGAGTTGGTCGATCGTCTTCCGACCGACCATCCCCACAGAAAGATCAACACCAAAATTACCGCAACGATAATGTTGCGCGTTTTCGAATCAATGTTCATTGCTCGCTCGAGAAAATAGTTTTGCATACGCACTCCAGGCGACACTCACCCGATAGACATATCTCGCATTCAGAAACACGTTGTGCTTCGCGCCTTTGCGCGTTCTTGCGGAGCCTTGATTGTATGCGCTGATCGCGGCAAGTGTGTCGCGTGGGTAGCGATCAAGCAACTTGCGCAAGAGCAGTGCGCCTTGATCGA
>JBDTCS010000090.1:0-14993 GCA_039923455.1 Kapaibacterium sp. (SeqCode)
AATGAAGTCGAACTCGGCTGTTTGTTCGGTCGCACTACTCACCAACTACACTACTCAATTTCTACTCAATGCCCCTATTTGCGGTAACTTCCGATGCTTTCGGCTGTTATTCTGTCGTGCACATCGAACGATGTGCGAATGTTATTCAGCACTAACCAACTTTGGTATGAAGACTCTCGTTACACAATCCGCTAAGCGAATCGCAACACGTGTTGCATTCTGCTGCTTCGTCGCACTTGCATCGGCGAGTAGCTTATTCGCTCAAACATTTTCCGCCTCGTCGACGTCTCTCAACTTCCGGACTACTCCCGGCACTACAACGACGGAGTCGTTGGTGCTATTCACGCGTGACTCCAATAGAGTGATCGTCCATAGTGTTATCGCCGGTGGTGATGCTGCAATGTTTAGCTTATACAGTAGCGCAGACACCATCTGGTCTAACTCGTTTGACAGCGTATCCCGCGCCTACAAAAATGTCAACTTCAGTCCGTCGGCAATTGGGACATTCCATTCCACGCTCTATCTGACGGATAGTGTCAACACTGTTCTTACAATCCCGCTCACAGGAGAAGGAGCGTGGCAACCTCCGGTCGCCGATAGCACTGCTCTTTATCTGCGTTGCTATGTTGGCGATAGTGTGTGTGGCGATATCACGCTGTACAATCCAAATCCTACCGGGCTTTTCATTATTGAAAGCATCGGTTTGACCGGAGACCATGGCTCGCAGCTTCGATTGGATTCCACGGCATCGTACGACTCGATCGGAGCTCAGCGTTTCCAAGTCATTGGCCATGTTTGCTTCTGGCCGACCAGTGCCGGAGCTTTCTATGACTCGGTGATCATTCACTATTTAGATCCTTCCGGTCATGAGCAGACTTGCTATGTGAGGATTCTTTTGACAGGACTCATCAATCCGAACGCTTGCATCGCGATAACAGGTGACTCCAGTTCTTATGGTTCTCTTGATCTCGGAACATCAAGGACGCGTACATTCCACCTTGCGAATCTTCACGCTGATAGTGTTACCGTTTCGAGCTACACGATTCAAGAGTCATACGGCCAACATTATAGTGTGCTCAACCTGCCATCGCTTCCGATGAAGCTCGCAGCATCAGCCACGCTCGCGTTTGATGTACGCTTCAGCGCGGGCTCGACCTATTCTTCTGCGGCCGATTACGCGTATATCAATTTCAACGTAGACACGGGCGCCAATACATGTGGTCGTTCGCTCGATCTTACCGCATACATCAATCATCCGCCGATAATAATCGACACTGTGACGATCTACGTCAATCCGGATTCGAGTAGCGCGCTCAATTTGCATTATTCGGGATCGAACGGTTTGAGCACACTTGTGCGCCTCATCAACAATAGTGGCAGCCGGACGAAAGTGGATGGAGTAGCACTCACACAGGGTACGTACCTCCGCGTGAGCGTCGACACTACACTGCCGGTCACACTCGATACCAACGCCGAGCTCGACTTCTTTATCTATCTTACGGATACCACTCGCACGAGCTATGATGACACGTTGCTCGTAACGACCGAACACGGCATTGTTTCGACGCCATATCACATTCACGCAACGCGTGGCAAAGCAGGCGTCGGAGCGATCGCTTCACGCGAGAGTGCGATGATCACTGTGAATCCGAATCCAACCCAAGGTGCGATCTCCATTCAAACACCGGGTATGAAGGAAGCGGACATTCAAGTGCTCGATATTCTCGGACGCGTTGTCGCAAGCTCACACGTGACAAGTGGCATCTGGAAATGGAACGGCACCGCAACAAGCGAACTCGCCAACGGTACCTACATCGTTCGAGCTAGCGGCGTGAGTACAAATGGTGTACGAACCACTCTGAGCCAGAGATTCTTACTCAAAAAATAATCTGACTTTACACATAGACACTTCTTTTCTCTCCATAAACCCGGAGTATCGCCAAGCGATCTCTGGGTTTATTATTGGGACAATATTTGTTTTGCAAGAAAGTAAATATTAAACAGAACGCCCGTCGCGGCGGGCTCAAAGTGTTAAGACTTCGTGACCCAGGATTCCGCCCGCTGGTGCGGACTGCATCCTGGGCTGCGAGTACACGGCCACTTCGTGGCTAAGAAATACTCTGCTGTGAATTCCCACCTTCTCCGTGGCTCAGAGATTCCGCCTCGATCATTCGTCTGAAATAATCGAAGGCAGTTTGTTTTTAGATTGATTGGTAAGTGTGATCGGATAGTCGTTATGAAGTTTGAATGCACGGACCGTTGCGCACGCTCTTAGTGCCGGAGGCACGGCATACTCGCAGCCCAGGATGAAGCGAAGTGGAATCCTGGGTAGTGAATCTACCTTGAACCCAGAGCCCTGGAAGGGCGGCGTCTCGCTGTAGATCCTTTTAGTGCGTTATTTCAAACTTTCCGGAGGCATGAAAACGATTCGTCGTAATTGTGTAGAGGTAAGTGCCAGAGGGTACAGCGCTACTATTAAATATCAGTCATTGCTTTCCGGGTTGCTGCTGAGTCTGAGGCGGGTTACCGTTTTGATCCGGATTGGATTGCGTGTTCTGAGCGTGTGATACTTGGCTTAGCAGCACAAAGCTGATGATGAGGCTGAAGATGAAAGTGACAATAGGTTTCATAAGCATTGTGAGGTTAATGGGACGTTATAGAGGAAATGTCGGAATGAAGGGCGGAAAGAAATGTGGCCAAAGGTACGGAAGTTCCGTAACCAAAGTAATTCGACGGAATTAAGACGTTGTTGCTCGCATCTATTTCGAAAATTCCACCTTCCTGAGAATAGTACGCTTTCGGAAAATAATCATAGTAACTATTTGTGCCGTTGTAGTCATTGAATACGCTGCGCAGGAACACTACGTAATTCTTGCCCGCCTGAACGGCATTGGAGCCATAACAGCTATCGCATCGAACGGTTGTATTGCCGCTTGAATCTACACCAATCGACCAATTGTCCTCTTCGGCAACATGAATCTTATGCCAGTAGGGAGATACAACAAAGTTAACCTCTGGGGAAGCCGTCAGCAATCTTACTTTTGGAGACTCAGGTGGTTGAGCACCCTGACGCCAATGAATCCCCTTAATGACATCCACAACAGAGCCGAACACGCAACGAACTGGAAGTGGATCGACTGGTATCGTGGCGAAAGAATCTACGCCGCCAAAGACCGCATCTACGTGAATTCGAAGAATGGCCGAGGCTTCCGACAAGAGCGTTAGTTTGTTTCTTTTGCCCAATACGGAGTCCATTCGATCCAACAAGACGGCTCTTACTACCCCCGGTGTCAGGTGATAAAGTGGATTCAGCGAAACTGCAGCGTTGAGATACTCTTCAAAAAGATCAGCGTCATACTCCGTCATCCGATAGAGAAATCGCGCCAAAATCTTAAGCGTATCCCAGGAGCGCAGGCGCCCAGCAAGAGAGTCAAGTTGACCCCTGCTAGTAATGCTGCGGCACAGGCTGTCAAAATAAATATATCCGACAAGGCAATCAAAGTTCATATCTGAGTGAAGCGTGGGAATCGAGGCTATTGGAGTTACAGGTTGTCGAAAGCATCCGTTAGAAGTGGCAGTATCTACATGTCGTTGGGCATGCGAACGGGAAGCTAAGCTGGTTGAAAGTAGCAATGAAAAACAGATCCAAAGTGCGGTACGGGTGTTGTTTTTCATGAAGTAGAGTAGTAAGTACGGTCAAAGTATTGATCGTAAATATATTGGTTAAGCAATTTTGCAGTCGATCCCGCTTAAAAGTGGATTCGACTACCGTGAATGCCCTTGTTCAAGAAAGCACGAGATCACGATTGCCAGAGGGTGCCAAGTCAGACCAAGAGATCCAGTAGGAATATACGAAAATTATTGGGAAATTATCCTACTCTATAACGATTTGTTCAATAATATTTTGGTCGGGGGTTTGGCATCATTTTGGTCAGCGAATTCGAGACAAATCGCGATTGACCTGTGCGGAGATACCGCCAGAAAATAGGGAGGGAAAAACACCAGGACAAACTCCAATCTTGTGTACTCCTACTATTGCAACACTCGGCACTTGCATGCAATTTGAATATGCACCGAATTGGTCGGGTGGGATCGAGGATGACGCGCCCACGCTCTTACGATTGCGAGACTCCGGCGGCAATTGGATCCGTCGTGATTCGGAATACATCGTCTTTCTTAACTTCCGCTCGATTTCGAGCGAAAGTTCAAATGGTTACTATGCGCTATTCCCAAATTGGGGAGTGTTTGGCTCAAGCGGTGGAATGTATCACATCAGAAATGGTCTTGTTTTTGATCCGAATGATGATTTCAATATTGGAGCTGGAATTGGTGCAGGTCTTTCAGTGGCCGATTGGAAGGCTAGACTGAGAGCAAGGATTGATCTAATTGTGAATCCATAAGTAATAATTAAGAGGAGATTCACAAAATGATGAGGCGAAAAAATGGATTACTTGATCTCGTATTTGTTGTTCTATTTTTTGCCTGCGATACTTCGATCCCGCAATGATCGCCTCAAAGGGGATCGCAGTCTGTCAAAGTGTTGAAATCCTGCTAAGCTGACCTCAAAAAATATTAGGCAAATTTCCGTCCCCCTGTAACAGAATCGGTTCTCAGGTGTTCTTTAACGTGAAAGGGTTCACTATGACTGTCTTCAAGACTTGTGTCTTTCTGATTTTTTTCCTCTATCTGCTCTCGGGCGGCGATGCTATTGCGCAACCGCCTGCGGCGTTGGATCCTGATTGTTATCTACCCAGAATTGGTGTAGCAGGAGAGATTGATAGCATTTATGGTTCGGTACGTTATCAGAGACTTGGAAACAATCTCAAGGGCATCGGCCCAGCGCCTGGTGAAGCGCGCAACAGAATTACGTTCGGCGGAATAGCGCCTTTTCCCGACTCCAGCTTTGATCCGTTAACCAATGCAGATGTATTCCAAGGCGGGCCAAACTTTCGGTTGAATGGGCTCCAATCGCTCGGAAAGATCAAGGGTGTGGACGTTTTTCGCTGCCAATTTGCGCACTTCAGGTCACAGAGACTTCTTGATGCTATCTGGAATCGCAGAATCTATTGGTCGGATGAGCAGGGTATGTATGACAGTGCTCGATCGACCCTCGTGCGTGGTGGTGTGAGAGGTGACTTTCTGCTGTATCAGGCCAGCAGCGCAATCTTAACAAAGCTTACCCATGATAGCATAGATGATCTGATAATGATGTGGGACAGTATTCCACCCCGTCTTTTTACGGCGTATGCCTGTTGGTACGACGGCCAAAAATTGTTCGGGAAGGATACGGCGTGGGCGGATTCAACGAGACTGTTCGAAGAGCAAGGGCAGGGCCGCTACTGCCTTACCGCCGACTTCACTGGTACCGGACGGCAATCTGTAATCGGAGATGATTCGTCTAGAAATCTTTTCTTCTACGAGAATGTGGCTCCCTTCTCGCTCGAAGGTTTTTGCAACGCGATGAAGTTCGATACACTATTAGCAATTCACGACAATCCACGAATTAAGGATGGGAGTTACGGATACGCTCTGTATCAAGCACTTGCGATGCGAGCATTCCCAAAAGCACCGTGGGACCATTCCGTCGATTTTCTTACACCTCAACGCGATAATACGGATACACTGCATTATCGACCACCACACGTTTATTTCTTTAAGGGTGGTCCTGAGTTTGGAAAGAGGAGGCTATTACTCGACAGTGCTGAATTCGTCATGCGCACCCCGGAAGAGCTCGAATTCCCCGCTCACTCATTTTTTGGCCTTTCCGCGCTCAACGATTGTGGGGATATGACTGGTACGGGCAATAAGGTTCTCTTGCTTCAGGAAACCGACGATGGATTTACAGCACTTAACTATTTTTATGTTACCGGACGCGCGCTCGATGACCGAGCCGATATGTTCTACGAGGTAGACCCGGACGGGCTTGGCATCGCAGATACACTAACCGCAGATGCTAACGGCCTGCAAGATGTTATTATTGGAATGCAGAACTACTACTCCTACGAAGATCACAGTATAGGTAAGACTGAAGTAGGAACGGTGCACGTGATTCACGGATCCTCAAGGATCCCCGTTAAAATTAGTCCCAAATTTGATGTGGGCCGAGCTCCCGGTAGCGCCGACTGGTTGCAGGTGTACCCAAACCCCTCTTCATCGAGAGTATCGATCAGCCTTCGCGAATTTGAGAATCAAGAAATTTCTATTTCGATTCGAGATATTCTTGGTCGCGAAGTCTTTGCTTCGCACCACAGGTGCCCAAAAGAGGCTGAGATTTATTCTATCAAAGTCTCAATGCTCGCACAAGGCAGCTACGTACTTACGATCGAGAGCGGGCACCTTCGACGAAGTTCCAGTATCGCAATAATTCATTAGTAGAGTCCCTCTCGGGTGCTCCTGATTTTTATAAGAGCAATAGTGGAGCGTTCTCCGATCCTTCATTCAGCATCATCAACCATTGTAGCGATTGTTATGAGAAATTTCATCCTCGTGTTAACCCTTTCGGTTCTTTTTATTTCGGGTGCTTTTGCGCAGACTCCCGGGTCAAACCAGACCCAAGTAGTGCATATCGATCCGCCGAAGATACCGGAAAATATTTTCCCATTTGGTGGCTTCGACTGTAGTTCGCTGAATGGGATTCGGCTCGATCCACAGGCCCCCAGCGACGGTGCCGATGTAGCCTTTTATGGTTACAACAAGTACAAATGGCAAGCTTTCGCCTTCCAGAGGGTCCTTACCCAAGCCGGCTTCAATGCGATTTATCACGTAAACTCGTTTGGATTCGATTACAATGCTTCGACATCGCCCGACGTTCGAGATTATGAGCAGCGTATGGCGTATGTGATGCCTGATGGAATGGTCTCTTACGAGGGCGGTACCTCCTTCGACATTAATCACTTCGTAAGTTACGAAAAGAATTATTTTCTTCTCACTTCTGAGAGAACAGATCCAATCTTCGACTACCAAACAGCCCCGTCCCAATGCCTGGGCCACGATGGTGGGAATGGAAATGGAGCGATTCGGACGACAAATCTCCCCTTTCTAAACGAGTGGTATTCGCGCGGTTCAACCACAGACGAAGAGCTTTTTGCTATTACAGATGGAACAGTTGCGACGCTATTGGGAGGTAATGAATGCACAGGAAAGGCCGCTGTTGACTTTGCGTTTAGGCTTCAAGGTGATGAAACGGAGATCGCTTCTCCGTTTGGAAGCGTCTCCTCGGATGTCAACATCTTATTCACCCTCCAGCTTACAGTTACATATCCCGGTAATCCAAACCCCTTAGTAACTACGCAAAACATCCATTGGTCAGATTACGTATCCCATTCGACCACGTATAAGCCAAAAGAGACCGAATACATAAAAACCTTTAACGGTCAAAGGTATGCGGTTGTGAGTCTGGACCTTCCACTGCCGAGTATCGTACACGATGGTGCGATAATAAAACTTCAATTGCTTACGAAAGCACGATGCGGCATATTCATTAGAGGCTTTAGAGTCCGGACGAAGATCCTGGACGAAATGCTGCAAGGGCACCGAGACAACGACATCATCAACGGCTGGCTTGATTGCGCTTCAAATACTCAAAATTATGGAATGGCAAAAATGGCATCTGCCTATGCCAATACCGATCCGAATCATAAGATTACGGCAATTACCACGGCTGGTGAGTACGGCCCAGAAGTTTATCGTTCGATAGCTTACCTCGATACTCTTTGGAGCAAGGTCTCAGGTGGCAGGCGAATTTATGAATTCCTGAGTTTCGGGCTGTACGGGATGTTCAGAGCAATTTATCAGGATGAAAATGGGGTTCCTCCACCGACAATCATGGAGGAAAATTTCTCAATGACGGCTTATCGAGATGCCCCTCATCCCTACGTCGCATCCGATGCAATCCCTTACGCATTCAGACATCCCCCGGACGGCTCGAGGTACGATGACATGGGATTTACGATACAAGGAGGTGGAAGTAGCAACAGTAATGCATATTCTGGTTACTTGGAGTATTTGAAAGACATTCAAGGTGACTACAGGAGCGCTTTCACGCCAGATTTGAACCCGCAGGGAAAATACAATAATGCAGAGGGAGACTATTCCATTGCAGGTAGGGCCGCGTACAAGCATTTAGGTGGGAACAGTAAATGGTATGCCTTGATAAATACAATCACGACGCTGAATCGGTATAACGCAGCCGGCGTTAACGTAGTCGCCCCCTCAGCTGCCGATGCGACACCCGCAGTTGATGCAACTCAGCAAATTCATGCCCGTAATGATTTCCTAGCCGCTATCCGAAAGGGGCCCGACTATCTCAGAAACTACATCGAGCGCGGAGGTGGTACCTATACCGATTTTATTACGCGTAGCAAAGCAGATGCGATCCCACCGACTCTAAGTTCGACGCCTCAGAACTTCCATGATCTTGTCACGCGTCCCGGAGGGTATGGGAACTCTCTATTCAGACTCGATCAACGCTGCATCAATGCTTCGGAAATTCGCGCGGATGTCTGGCACGCAATAATATACGGTGCAAAGGGAATTTATTTTAATCCAATTGGCTCTGAGTCTGACGCAAACATAGGGTTTTGTGACTATGAATTCGGCAAATATGATCCCAAGAAGGACACGTTGGGAGATAACTATTCTCAGGCAGACCCAAGTACTGGCCCTTTTTCATTGTATGACGGACCAACATACAATGCCAATCCAGCACTAGAAAATCATGGGCTCATTCGATTTGGTACTGGAGACCCATGTACCACCGGGGCAGAGTTTCTCGGAGTATCTCCCGCTGCAAAGGTAACTTGGGATGCCCGAGTAATTTATCACATCGGTGGAGCAACGGGGTTAGGAAACGTGTATGAGCGCCAGTTTATTCCAATGACCTTCACTGACCCAGGGGTTACTGATCCGAATCAAATATTGGCGGACTACCTTTCGCAGAACAATAATGTGATTCCACTTATCGAGAACGGCTCCTATCCGAATACAGATCTGCTGCCTGATATCACTAAATGGGCCCCATTACTTCGAACAGACTGTGGAAGCAACGGCAACGTACAGAACTGGTACGTATGGAATACAAGCTGGGACGCCTCGGTCGCGTCAGACCTACTTTTGCCCAAAGACGATAATTTTAAAAAATTCCGCTTCGACAATCTGATTAGCGGTGCTTTGGGTGATGACTACCGCTTCGGCAATGTTTTGTTGGCGCCCCGCGTGCCAACCTTTTACGGTTTCCATGACAAGTGGGTAGGGGTAACAACCTCGATAAAAGATCTTTATGGTATTGCACCGTTGTTGGCAAATCTCATTTGGCAAAACACGGTGGATCTCGCAGCTAGTGACAACTATCACAACAACACGGATTGGCTCAGCTTCCCGATCATGGAATTTATTGAATTAGGGAAAGATCACACGAGTCAGAAGGTAAGAAGATATGAATATTCATCCTCAACGGGTTACACTCCAAGGAATTCAATCAATGAGGGTTCCTACACAGATCAAACTTACACCAGCGAGTCACCGTACGACGATCCTGACTTGCTTGCTCAATCCGCGCACGTCGATCCCTCGGATGAACGGCTATTTAAAGTTGGTAAGTTCAAAGACCCGAGCGATGCAAACGCAGAGTATATCGTGGTGGCAAATCGCCGGACATGGCCTGTTCGCTTCGACAGCATTAACGGCCAACGACACAGTATTAAGAGCACAGATGGATCGGACAAACTGCTCGGTGCTATCGACGTTCGTCAGTTTAATTTCGAGTTGCGCTGGAGTGAACTCAATTCACTTGCTGCTACAAACGCACAAGCTAATCCTAGTTACCCCTCGAGTTATGCGTACTACGAAGTAACGAACATGCGCACGAACGTCTCAACGATTCTGCAGAGCGGATCCGAGCTTCCAGTAAGTGTGATTTTGGAACCGGGCGAAGGCACACTTTTTCGAATTCGTCCTGCCTACTCATTCGTAGCCGGTCGAACGAGCGACGCAGGAATGGCCTATAACAATGGACATAGGTTGGCAGACCTTCTACCAGACATAAGCAACAACGCGCGAATAATGGTGTGGGAATCGCAAGGAAATATTCAATACAACATTGTCAACAGCCCCGCATTGGATGGAGTGAATAATTATGTCGATGCTTCAACAGCCGTCACGATTGACAATTCGGGTCACGCCGTGAACCCATCGGTTGCAGCTAAGTCATCTACCGTCATAGGCGGACCCGATACAGTGACTATCATTTGGAATCAGACCAACAGCACTGTCGCGCGACCGGTGTTTGTGCGCTGGGGACTTGCGTCCTACAATTCAACAACTGGAACGGTCTCCATTGCGTGGCAGAGCAACGGTAATAATACTCAAAACGTACAGATTGCGACTGTTCCCTGGGATGTCATCAATGGGGGCAATCAGTTGGTGACAGCTGCAATTGCTCCTGCGGTCGATGGCTTTTTTGCTTGCTGGGCCGTACCCTCGACGACAGCACCAACTCCCGCAGGAATACAACCTGCGCTGGTAAACTTCCGCGGCGATTCTGCTCCATTGCATGTGGGACTGAGTTCTACGACTTTCTCGATAGTGCAGGCTGGCTCGGCCAGTCATGCGGTGAAGATGTGTGGATTTGGTACAGTGGTAACAAGGGATGAAACCAAAATTCTCGGTTCGCAAACCGACGGGTCGAAGACGGAGAGGCTGCATCTCGCGTGGGAAGAAGATTATGACGATGGATCTTCTCAAATTTACTACAAGCGTTATGACAACTCTATCAGCGGCAGTGGAGTAGATGTGCTCGATCAATCATTTACGTTTGAACGCGTATCTAAAGGATTGCTTTCTTGTTATCATCATCACCCGAATATCGCACTTACAAATATGTACGGCTGCTATCCACCGAGCGCACTTGTAAAAAGCGAACCGTTGGTTACGTGGGAAACAAGAGCCACTCAGAGTTGCGCCAACGTAACCACTGGGGATGTTTGTGTCGTTGAGAGGGAGCGTATTGGCGATGCACTCTTACCGGGGTATCCATGGAACTCGGTAACTTCATTCTATCCAAAATCAAACAACATGCCTTTGCCTCTGGTACAATCCGGCGGCCCTTATCCTTTAGGTTGTCTTGACGAATTCATGGGTGGACCTTTTTCCAGAGACTATGCTGGCCTGGTTTTTCAAGATCAAACTTCTGGTGAAGTGCATGTCAGACGATTGGTCGAAACCGAGCATGGCATAAATTGGGTTGCGACAAAGTTGATTGAGCCTGGCCAATACCCCAATCTCTCTATGACCTACCAGCAAGTCTTCGGCTTAGACAATGTACGGAGTTTTACATATCGGGGCACGGTGCTGGGTGGCGATCAACTCTACGCAGCGAGAGTAACGGCAATGCGCGCGCCGGTTGGTGAAATAACCGAAACACCTCAACTCGTGACCTGTCTGACAACTCCGACTCCTCAAGGTTGTGAAAACGGTTTACGATACGAAGCGGGAAGAGGCTCAGTTGGGGATCCATCCGCTCGTGAGCCATGGGATCAAAACACTGCTGACAACTCGCGTACCGCCATAGAATGGATTTATCGCGACCTGCACTTGGATGGATCGGGGCTACCTTACCAGCAAGGCCCCAACGGAGGCGGTAGTTCGCATACAACGAGCTATGGCTGGCCTGTTACTGGTGACACACTACGAACAAAATATTTCCCGATGACCGGGGGAAATACTTTGGAGTACACCACTGATATGCTGCTGGACGACACGGCATGGGTTCGTTCATTCCTAACGGACACGACTCGGTTTGTTGAGTTTAAGTTAATTCTGAAGGACTCGGCAACAAGACAAACAATTTCTGTTCTTCAAGATGTGATGCTCACGAGGGACGGCGTCACAATGAAGGATCAAGGTGTACCCCAACTTCTTCGATGGTGCGGTACTTCACACGGACTTGGACCGACGCTCAGGAACACGCCTTTGACGGTTTCCGGCGTAGGTTATCTCACGCTCGAGGCCTCGAGAGACTCTTTGACCCCTCTTGACCTATTTCAAGAGCTGAAATACGTGGAGAATTATCAAGGAGTTACAAACCCTGATTCTTCTTCTTTCAAGATGCCCGGTGGTGGACAGCCAACACCATCAGGAAATTTGCAATTGAGAACGTATCCGAATCCATTCAATCCTTCGACCACAATCGAAATCACGGCAAGTGCTTCTGCGGCGACCAAAGTCGAGGTAATGAATGTGCTTGGTCAGGTGGTTGAGGTTTTATTCGACGGAGATCTTCCGAGTTCGGGTGTCGCTAAATTCCAATTGGATGGTAGCAGCCTGCACAGCGGCACGTACTTTGTCCGTGTAAGGAGCGGCAATAGCGTGGTGAGTAAGCGGGTACAACTAATTCGATAGGTGTTACTCGCGACACATGAAGAAGGGCGGCTGTAAAAGGCCGCCTTTCTTGCGTTCTAGTCTGGTTTTTCCAAGTCTTATGTCACATATTTCGTAAATTTGCACGAGAGGGGAATTGTGCGATATTGACGAAAGGGAGCGAATGTTAGCGAATTATATACCGATTGCGATGATGCTGGGGATTGCCGTGTTTTTCGGCGTCCTGGTGGCGAATTTATCGAAGTGGATCGGGCCGCGGAGGCCTACACGCGAAAAGCTTAGCGTCTATGAGTCAGGTATGGTGCCGATCGGCACCACCAAAGACCGCGTCAGCATCAAGTATTATCTGGTCGCGATGCTCTTTATCATCTTTGATATCGAGATCGTCTTCCTTTATCCCTGGGCGGTAACTTTTGACAAATTAGGAGTATTTGCTCTGGTGGAAATGTTTATCTTTATCGGGTTGCTCTTCGTCGGATATATCTATATTTTGAAGAAGGGCGCTCTCGAATGGGATTAATGATCAGCCTTCAAACGTCCTTCTCTGACACATAGGAGTTAGGTATCAGCAACCGGTGCGGCTCGATCAATAGTACGCGCGAGATTTTTTCCCATCTCTTTAAAGTGAGTCCTTCCTCTCCACGTTCAATTTGAGCGTAATGGTTCGAACTCATTCGAAGCTTGGCCGCGAATTGTTCCTGGGTGAAGCCTCGCTTCAGCCTGTAGCCCTTCAAGTTCTCAGAAATAATCGTTTGTAAATTCACTGGTAAAAATTACCAGATTGCCGGCAATATCCACTATCCACTTTTTAGATAGGCACCATTTTTCTTTCATATATTCGTCCAAAGATTCAGACTGCCGAGCTGCATTAGATTCCCAAAATTCGTTACATTTGTGGCAGTTCGAGAGTCTCCATTTCGAAATAAGCTTCGCCTACCCACGAAGCTGCATTATATTCGGTTCGGCATTAGAACCCATTTACTGACACTACGTATGAAATACATCCTCTACCTATTTGCCGCGTCGGTGGTGATGCCACCACAAGGACTGTGCGTTCACAACCAATTCCGCCTGATACCACTACCTACTCTGGCACGGGGCAATCGGGTAACCTCGTACGCTTTCGAAGGCCCGCGGATAGCCTGATGATCCCCGGCAAATTGATGATCCTTTTTCGCCATGGAGCGTTGGATTCGGGCATCCTTGCTGCGCGATATGAGGACTTTTATCATGCACACAAGACGAAGGGTAAGGGCACCTACGAACCACTCAGTGGTCCGGCGTATGGATCTCCGGCCGATCAGCGAGGTTTTCCAAATGTGCTACGAGCCTCTCTTTTCGGTGATCGATTTTACCTCGACAGTTCGAACAACATCGTCCACAATACTGGGCTAACCGCATTCATGCATTCATGCATTCATTCTGAGGGCGATGGCTACACCGACTTACTACTGCGAGTCCGGTCGATACACTTTCGGTCACGCGTACAGGTGACACGATAGGTTGCAATCATTCTGATTGGATGCTACTCGCGATGGACAGCACCCACAATCCCTTGGTGCTGGCGTACCTGCTCACCACGATCTTTAGGCATGATATCATCCTCGCAACCCCAGATTATCGTGGGGGCGAACTTTGTGGACACACGGGCGATACTGCTGCAGACACTAAATATGTGAGTTGTCAACGGAACACGAATATGATTAACGCAGAAGCGGCTTGGTGGTATGAAGTCGGCGATCCTTCAATCATTGTCGGTATTGCGGATGGTGGAGTGGATTATCGTCACCCGGATTTTGGCGATAGCGTGCTCGGTGTAGGTCACAAGTTTCAGGTTGCCTGGAATTTTGACTATAACAGCGGTGCTTCTCACGTCTATGACAATGGTGGGCATGGAACCCAGATGGCAGGAATTTTTGGAGCCCTTACGAACAACATGTTAGGTGCGCCTTTTTATGATCAAACCGTAGCGGGAATAGCCGGAGGATGGGGTTCGCTCACGACGACTCCGATGCACCCTCAACGCGGACGAGGCATAACAATAGATGTCGCTGCCTCCGCGATTGAAGACGGGTATAGCCCTTTTACAGCCAGTCTTTTTGAAATGTCGGCCCGCAGTCCAAATAGTCCTTATGGGTGGGGAGTTCATGCTATCAACATCTCTGAAGGCATACTTAAGGGATTCTTTGATATTTCTCCTCCACACGCAGGGATCAACTACGCGTTCGAAAACCGAGTGGTGTCTTCTGTTGCAATGTATGAAGCTGGAGGATCAGGCGCGGGCGATAGCACTACAATTTTCTGGCCTGCGGGTTACGAAGACCCTTGGGTGCTCGCAGTCGGGGGGAGCATTCCCAATAAGTCGAAAGTTCCACAATCTGATTACGGTCAAACTATGGACCTTTTGGCACCGGCTGGAAGCTCACTCGATGCTTGTGGAACTGGTTGGCTCGCCAACTATACAACTCATGCAGATGTCCCGGGAGCGTTCACCTTCAATGGTTCTGGAGGTACTTCGGCAGCATGTGCGAATGCAACAGGATCTGTGGCACTACTACTATCACACTTTCATCGCATGGATACACTCTCATTCCAGAATCTTGAGCCTGAGGACTACC
>JBDTCS010000091.1:0-43843 GCA_039923455.1 Kapaibacterium sp. (SeqCode)
CGAACGAACCGCGGAGCTTCAGAGCGTGAATGGGAAGCTGTTGATTGAGAATGAGATCCGGCAGCGTTCGGAGAATGCGTTGCGCGAAAGTCAGGAGCGATTTCATTCACTCGCGGAATCGATGCCACAAATCGTTTGGGTGGCCGGACCGTCTGGTGCAATCGAATATGCCAATGAGCGGATGAAAGATTATTCCGGTTCGAGGGAGATATCTGAGGATACTTGGAATCGAATCATTCATCCCGAGGACGCGACGCTCTATTTCCATCGTTGGAATGCTGCCTTGGGGAGCGGTGCAGATTTTGAAACCGAGTTCCGGATGTTGTGTGCTGCCGATCAAACGTATCGTTGGCATATCTGCCGTGCACTCGCGATGAGAGATGAGGCCGGAGCGATCATTCGTTGGTTCGGTACGTCTACAGATATTCACGAGAAAAAGCTTGCCGAAGAGGCACTGCGTGAAAATCGCGATGCGCTGGATCAGCGTGTGCGTGAACGAACAAGTCAGCTTCGCGAGACCAATGAAAACCTCGAACGAGAGATCCTCGAGCGCAAAGCTGTGGAGGTGGCGTTGATTACATCGCGCAACCATGCGGAGGAGATGAACCGACTCAAGAGTGCCTTCCTCGCGAACATGAGTCATGAGATACGTACGCCGATGACGAGCATCCTGGGCTTTGCGGGGCTCCTTTCCGAAAGCTTACAAGGCTCTGAGCTCGAAGAGTTTTCCGGCATGATCGAGACGAGCGGCAAACGCCTGATGGACACGATCAACAGCATTCTCGACATGGCGAAGATTGAAGCGAATCGGGTTGAACTCAATCCGACCGAAGTGATCGTTGAAGATGAGATCCGAAAGGTTGTCGATATGCTTCGGCCGTTAGCAGTGCAAAAAGGGATCGGACTTCGACTCGATATTCACAAGCGTGATATTTCGGGTGAGATCGATGCCCATTATTTCGGACGAATTCTTACAAATATTATTGGTAATGCAGTGAAGTTTACGAAGGAAGGATTCGTCGCGGTCGAACTCGACCGGATGCAATCGCTTGAGTCGGATGCTGTTGCCGATGGCATTCGTGTTCGCGTTCGAGATTCTGGTGTGGGTATCTCCGAAGATTTTCTGCCGCATATCTTTGATGAATTCAAGCAGGAGTCGAGCGGGTGGTCACGAGATTTCGAAGGGACCGGACTTGGGCTCACACTTTCGAAGCATTTGGTGGAATTAATGTCTGGCAACATCACTGTCGAAAGTAAACGCGGAGAGGGTAGCACGTTTACAATTGAACTTCCCCTGAAGAATCTACATATCCCATTTGAGAATATCCGCGCAAACGATTCGGAGTGGGCCACCAAGATTCGGTCGGAGCGGACGTCGGCCTCCACGTGCGTCGATCACCAAATACATGTAACCAACAGCGTGAGTGCGGCCAAGCGCAGATTGTCACGTGTGCTTCTGGTCGAGGATAATTATGAGAGCGCTCGTCTAACAACCATCTTGCTTAGCGAAGTGTGTTCCGTCGATCACGCTTCTGACATCGCAAGTGCGGGGGCGCTGCTGGAAGCGAATCGATACGAGTTAATCCTGATGGATGTTAATCTGAAAAGTGGTCAGAGTGGACTTGACCTCACAAAAGCGCTTCGACAAATTGCTCGCCATCAGACGATCCCGATTATCGCACTTACGGCTTACGCCATGAAAGGTGACCGTGAAAGCGCTCTCTCTGCCGGCTGCGACGACTACCTCTCCAAACCATTCACGAGGGACCAGTTAGTGGATGCTGTCACGGCGCAACTAAGCAAGACTTTGGCTTCCATACCGTCGGCAAACTATTAATCGCAGACATTGGGCATTAGTAAGTCCAAACTGACGAATATCGCCCGACTTGGAGCATTTCCCTGATTCAGGGTGTTTCCGCACCCACATGTATGGGTTTCGGGCTTACGGCTCGGCTCCAACGTGCTTTTTTATCAGGCTCTGGGTGTTATTTGCTTGCGAATTCGGCTGAATTAGGCCGCAATGCAGTCGGCTTAAACTATTGGCATGTCCTTAGAACATATTCGGAATTTCTGCATCATTGCCCATATTGATCATGGCAAGTCTACGTTAGCAGATAAACTGCTCCTCGAGACGCACACCATTCAGATGCGGGAAATGACGAATAATCAGGTGCTTGACGATATGGATCTCGAGCAGGAGCGCGGAATCACGATCAAGCTCCACGCGATCCAGATGAAATACACGCAACCCGCAGAAGACGGCAGCGTTGGAAATGGCATCGAGTACACCTACAACATGGTCGATACTCCAGGCCACGTCGATTTTACTTATGAAGTATCACGAAGTCTCGCCGCCTGCGAAGGTGCAATTCTCGTTGTCGATGCAACACAAGGCGTCGAAGCGCAGACGATAGCGAATCTCTATCTTGCCATCGAAGCAGGACTTGAGATCATTCCAGTCCTCAATAAAGTCGATCTGCAATCTGCGATGATCGAAGAAGTAAGCACGCAGGTTATCGAGTTGCTTGGTTGCAAGCGCGAAGATATTATTCTCGCGAGCGCAAAAGCAGGCATCGGAATTCGCGATGTGCTCGAAGCTGTCCGTTTGCGGATTCCGCCTCCGAAGGGTGATGTCACGGCGCCGCTAAAGTGTTTGATCTTTGATTCTGTTTTTGATTCGTATCGTGGTTCGATCGTTTATCTTCGAGTAATGGAAGGCACGATGCGTGAAGGTGACGAGATCATCTTCATGTATAACAAGTCGAAGTATCGCGTCGAAGAAGTTGGCACACTTCGCATGGGTCGCGAAAAGAAGGATATGCTCTCGGCTGGTGATGTTGGTTATCTTATCGCCGGCGTCAAGAATGTAAAAGACACTCGCGTCGGAGATACGGTTACTCATTTCCGAAATGGCGCCACCGAACCGATCTCCGGATTCAAAGAATCGAAGCCGATGGTTTTCGCCGGACTCTATCCGCAGTCAGCAGAAGATTTTGCAGAGTTGCGCGACTCGCTCGATCGGTTGTCGCTCAACGATTCATCTCTGGTCTACGAGCCGGAAAGTTCTATCGCGCTTGGTTTCGGATTTCGTTGCGGGTTTCTTGGTCTCTTGCACATGGAGATCATTCAGGAGCGCTTAGAACGCGAGTTCAATCAGAGTCTTGTTACGACGGTTCCGAACGTAGAGTATCGGGTGACCACCACTTCAAATGAGTTGATCGTCGTGGACAATCCATCTTCAATGCCCGAGCCCGGACGTATCGAATACATCGAAGAGCCGTATATCAAGGCGCAAATCATCGTGCCAAGCGAGTATGTTGGTGCAATCATGAAGCTTGCGAACGATCGCAGAGGAATTCACAAGACGACAAGCTACCTCGATCCGACGCGTGCCGATCTGCATTACGAATTTCCGCTCTCCGAGATCATATTCGATTTTTACGATCGCTTGAAATCTATTTCTCGCGGTTATGCATCGCTCGATTATGAGTTTCTCGAGTATCGACAGTCCGACATGGTACGATTGGATATTTTGCTCAACGGCGATCCCGTTGATGCATTTAGTACGATCGTCCATCGTGACAAGGCTTTCGATTGGGGTAAAAAATTATGCACGAAACTTCGTGAGCTAATTCCACGTCACATGTTCGAGGTGGCAATTCAGGCAGCAATCGGGGCGAAGATCATTGCGCGAGAAACAGTACGTGCGATGCGCAAAGACGTAACGGCGAAGTGCTACGGAGGTGATATCTCTCGTAAGCGCAAACTGCTGGAGAAACAAAAAGAGGGCAAGAAGCGAATGAAGCAGGTCGGACGAATCGAAGTGCCGCAGGAGGCATTCCTCGCCGTGTTGCAGATCTCGGATTAATAAACAAGCTACATTTTCGAAAGAGAAAACAATCATGGCGGATAATATTGCGCCGAGTGGATCGAACAAGCCCGGTGAATCGAACAAGCCCGGTGAATCGAACAAGCCCGGTGAATCGAACAAGCCCGGTGGATCGAACAAGCCCGGTGAATCGAACAAGCCCGGTGGATCGAACAAGGCAAGTGGGGCCAATAGGCCAGGCACGGGAGGCAGATCGCTCGATGAATTGCGAGCGAAAACCAAGACTACCAAATTCTCGTCCAAGGGCACTAAGGTAACCGGCGAGAAGAAGAAGGAGAGTCTCTGGCGCTCACTCATCGTTGCGCTTTTGATTGCGCTCGTAATACGTGCAGTGATGTTCGAGGCATTTCGTATTCCGACGGGTTCGATGAAGAACACGCTGCTCGTTGGCGATTATTTGTTCGTCAATAAGCTCGCCTACTTTATTCGCTCGCCAAAATATTTTCCGCTGACTACTACGGAGATTCCGTTCCTAAGTATTCCAACCGGTTCACCTAAGCGCAGTGATGTGATCGTCTTCGAATATCCTGGAGATCAAGATCTCGTTGTTCCGCGTGAGAAGAAGATCAACTATATCAAACGTTGTATCGGGATTCCGGGTGATACGGTGCAAATCATCAACAAGCAAGTCTTCGTCAACGGACAGCGCATGGTAAATCCTGCCGGTATGAATTTCCGCGAGTCCGAAGTGCGACCGAAAAACGAGATTGACCCGCATATTTTTCCGCAAGGCGCACCGTGGAATAAAGATTGGTACGGACCGATCAGGGTTCCAAAAAAGGGCGATGTGATAAAGATCACAACCGATAATATTCATCAGTGGGAAGTGTTTGTTGCGCGCGAGGGACATAAAGTCGAGATCGGCAACGGCGGAGTGATCCAAATCGACGGCACGGCACAGAGCAACTACAAAGTCGAGCGTGACTATCTTTGGATGATGGGAGATAATCGTGACGATTCCGAAGATTCGAGGTTTTGGGGATTCGCTCCCGTCGATAACGTTGTCGGCAACGCGCTCTTCATTCATTGGTCGATGTACTGGCCGCCATCATCCGGTTATGGTGACGGCTACGATCCCGATGAAGATCAGCACTTCCACATTCGTTGGGGCCGCATCGGCAATATTATTCGTTGATCGAAAACACGTGAACGTCGAACCAGGCAACCGAGAACCTAAAAGCACTCAACCGTTGAGTGCGTACCTCCACATACCCTTCTGTGAAAAGAAGTGTATCTATTGCGATTTCTATTCGATCGAGAATGTATCGCTGCGCGGAGAATTTGTCGAGTTGTTGTTGCAGGAGATCGCGCTGAAACTTGCGGCGAGTCCATCGCTATCAGGTAGAACACTGGAGACGATCTTCTTCGGCGGCGGAACACCTTCACTGCTCACTCCGGAAGAACTCGCTCGCATAATAACGGCGCTGAAATCACATTTCACAATTTCGGAAAATGTCGAGTTCACGCTTGAGTGCAATCCCGGTACCGTCACGCTTGAGAAGCTTTCAGGTTATCGCGCGCTTGGAGTGAATCGATTGAGCTTCGGCGTGCAGTCATTCGATCAAGCCGAACTTGATTTTCTCGGACGGATTCATAACGCAGCCGAAGCGCGTGAGGCAGTGCGGCTTGCAAGGGCAGCGGGTTTCGAGAACGTCAGCATCGATCTAATCTTTGCGTTGCCCGGACAGAATGAGGCGACACTCGCGAACACACTTCGAGAGGCGATCGCGCTGGGCACCGACCACATCAGCGCATACAACTTGATCGTCGAGCCCGGCACACCACTTTTTCGGCTGGTGCAAATGAACAAGATTATCGAACTCGACCCGGATCGCGCGGCGCAGCTTTTTGATCTAACCCAACGTACGCTCGAAGAGGCAGGATTTGAGCAGTATGAGATTTCCAATTATGCTCGCTCGACTGCGAAACGAGCTAAGCATAATCTTGTTTATTGGGACGGCGCAAAGGAGTATATATCCTTCGGACCATCGGCGCACGAGTTCCTTGAGGGCCGCCGCGATTGGAACGTCTCATCGCTCGAACAATACAAGCACATGATCGCCTCAGGCTCACTTCCGATTCTGCAATCGGAAACCCTGACGACCGAAGAGCGCAGAACAGAAGTTGCCTATTTGCAACTTCGCTCGACCGGCATCGATCTCCTGCAGTTTGAACAGGCCTTTGGTGAAGCACTGATGGACTACGATGAGGTGCACGCGCTGATTGGGGATGAGATGTTGGTATGGAATGACGGGAAGTTGTGTCTTACGCAAAAAGGCTATCGTTTTTGCGACGGTATCGTGACGAGGTTGTTACGTCAGGCAGAGTTGGTCGGGTAATTGGAAGGCTGGAAGGCCGGAAGATTCGGTGGTCGTTCAAGATTGGACTTATTTGGTAGTCCATTTTTTCTTTTTCAAAGTTCACTGCAATAATTAGTGCAAACACGAAAAGTACACTACGGATTTGCGATCGCAAGTTTTCTGATCGCATTGGTGACCTATACTCTCACGATGCAACCGACGATCCCGTTCTGGGATTGTGGTGAGTTCGCAGCTGCGGCCTTTAGTCTCGGCGTACCGCATCCACCGGGGGCACCTCTCTGGACGATCATCGGCCGGTTGGGTATGCTTATTCCGACATTTACCGATCCGGTCGCTCGATATAATTTTCTCTCGGTTCTCAGTTCTGCGCTGTCGATCCTATTGCTCTATCTTACGATCGTTCGTTTGATCAAGATGTTTCGTGGCGCTCCGAAGAACACCGCCGACATGCTAACTACCTTTGGTGGAGCATTTGTTGGCGCGCTTGCCTATGCGTTCACCGACAGTTTTTGGTTCAATGCACTTGAGTGCGAAGTGTACGCATTCGGATCGCTCTTTATCTCGCTTGTACCATGGTTAATTCTTGTCTGGCATGATCACGCTGACGAACCACACAGTGAAAAATATTTGCTCTTGATCGCGTATGTGATCGGCTTATCACTTGGTGTCCATCAACTCGCACTACTTACGATATTCCCCGTATGGATGCTCGTCTATTACAAGCGCTGGCCGAAAACAACCGTCAAAGGTTGGTTGCTGATGGTACTCAGCTCCGTAGTTGCTTTCGCTTTGATCTTCAAGATCGTGCTTTCTGATCTGGTCGACTGGGCAGGCAAGGGCAACGGGATTATCTCGCTCGTTATTCTCGTAGGCGTTATCGTCGGAATTTTCTGGAGCCAGCAAAAGAAGAAGCCGATGGTTAATCTCGCGCTTTGGGCAACAATTTTGATCTTCCTCGGCTATACGAGTTATACGCTCGTGATGGTGCGTGCGCATCAAGATCCACCGATGAACCAAGGGCGCCCGACCACATTTGAGAAGCTTGCAGGTTACATTAATCGCGAACAGTACGGTGAAGCGCGCGAACTTCCGCGTCGCTTGAAAGATCAGGAACGCGATCATGCGAATACTTGGCAGAATTATTCAAGCGATTGGGACTTTTTCATTCGCTATCAAACCAACATGATGTTCCACCGTTATCTCGGATGGAATTTCATCGGACGCACAACCGACGATCAAGGTGCGGGTGTCGATCTCTCCAAGACGTGGGCACTACCATTCATACTTGGTGTCTTCGGAATGTTCTGGCACTTCCGTCGAGACCCCAAACGTGCGCTAACTATATTAGGTACGTTTATCATCATGGGATACCTGACCGATTGGTATCAGAATCAGCAAGACCCGCAACCTCGAGAGCGAGATTATTTCTATGTCGGCGCATTTTATTTCTTCGCAATGTGGATCGGCATCGGTGCGACCGGAATCATGGAGTGGGTTCGCAATCGAAAATCCAAAGCTGCGGAATCTGATGCAGCATTGTTTGAGGAAAATCCGAAGACCGGTTTGGTCGGCGGAATATTGATTGGTCTGCTTGTGCTCGTGCCGATCAACATGTGTATCGGATTGGCAGGGCTCGTGACGGGGCAGCCATTTAGTCAATCTTCGAAATGGGCAGAATACTCACGCGCAAAGAATTATATTCCGTGGGATTACGCTTATAATATTTTGCAGTCCTGTGATCAAGATGCGATCCTGTTTACCTATGGCGACAACGACACATTCCCGCTTTGGTGCTTGCAGGATGTCTATGGAATCCGTCGAGATATTCGTATCGTGCAACTCTCGCTCGCGAACCTGCCATACTATGTTAAGCTATTAAAGAACGATCATCCCTGGGGTGCCAAAACAATCACGCTGCCAAGCTACTCCAACGAAGTGCTGGATATGCCGGAGCAGGAGGGAATGTATGCCGTCCCGATTCGTCCGAAAGAGGTCGTGATGAACCTCGATGCGAAGTCGGTGCAATGGATCATGGGTGATTCGAGTGCGAGTGCAGCAGTGATGCATTGGAGTGCAAATCCACGTCAGCCATCGGAACAGTTGATAGTAGATATCATTGAGAATCATCTGAAGGATCGTCCGATCTATTTCTCGGCGACTGTCGCGGAAGGTTCGTACGTTGGGCTCGGTAAATTTCTTGTGCATGAAGGAATGGCCGCTCGTGTGACACCTATCGAGCAAGCGCCCGATCAAACCCAAGCGGGATTAGGTGGCTCGATTAACGAAAAACGCTATCTGCGATCGGTGTATCACATTCCTTCGGAGCCGCATCTTGGTCCTGATCGTGGAATGATACTTCGAACCTACAACGATCCGGATTCGCATCATTCGGTGCTGGATGATCGGTACTCGATGTCCTATCGGATTGAATATATTCGCCTCGCGAATTATTATCTTGCTCGCGGCAACAAACCGGAAGCAAGTCGCGCGCTGGATACACTGGATGCACGCATCCCCAACAAACTTGTACCGCTGGAGTATCCGTATTCCTCTATACTTGTCGATCTCTACGATCGTGTAGGTAATTACAAAAAATCCGCACAGTATGCGAGATATACCGCCGATCTGATTCGCGAAGTCATGAAAGATCCGAATTGGCGCGACAACGATCCGTATGCAAAGCAAATGCGCGTTGACTTCACATTCGGCGATATGCTATTACGCGCCGGAGAGTACGATTCGGCTGCAGCGCAATTTGAAAGCTTACGCGCGAGTGCTTCGCCGCAAGAGGCTGGATATTTTGCTGTAAAAGGAGCGGAAGCTATGGCGATGAAGTTAGAATCGCAAGGCAAAAAGAAGGAAGCTTATGATGGATATCACGTGCTTCTGACACAGATCGCAAGCCAAGGAGGCGATGCCGGAAGAGAGCTACCCGAAGTACTCACGAGACACGACGCGCTGGCCAAGATGTTGGGCTTACCGCTTTTCGATCCTGCGAGTGCAAAGGCGTTAGCACCGAAGGACTCGGCACGGATCTCACAGAAATAGGAGGCGTCATTCTGGTACTAAACAGCGACTGAGCTGTTCTGGAGTCGTATTTTGCAGAATGGAGTCGCTTTTGGCCAACTTTTACTGTGTTAAGTGGCACCCGAACTGCGCCTTTTGCGGTTCAAGTGGAGCAGATTTTTGAAACGGACGAAAGTTTGAAACAGAGGAAAGCAAGTACTTAAATTCGAGAAATGGAATTCAAAAGGATACATTACGGATTTGCGGCAGCGAGTTTTTTTATTGCGCTGCTGACATACGGACTTACGATGCAGCCGACGATCCCGTTCTGGGATTGCGGCGAGTTTGCGGCCGCGGCTATCGGAATGGGAGTACCGCATCCGCCGGGTGCTCCACTCTGGACGATCGTTGGCCGACTCGGTATGTTGATTCCGATCTTTACCGACATGACGGCTCGGTATAATTTCCTTTCGGTCTTGTCCTCAGCTGCGAGTATTTTGCTCCTGTATCTTACGATCGTTCGTTTGATCACCTTGTGGCGTGGCGCTCCGAAGAGCATGGCTGATGTACTCGTACATTTTGGTGGTGCGTTCATTGGTGCACTTGCCTACACGTTTACTGATAGCTTCTGGTTCAATGCGCTCGAGTGCGAAGTCTATGCATTCGGTTCGCTCTTTATTTCACTGGTGCCGTGGTTGATTCTCGTCTGGTATGATCACGCAGACGAACCACACAGCGAAAAATATTTGCTCTTGATCGCGTATGTGATCGGCTTGTCGCTCGGTGTTCACCAGTTAGCGCTCTTGACACTCTTCCCGGTTTTCATGCTCGTTTATTACAAGCGCTGGCCGAAAACGACTGTCAAAGGTTGGATACTGATGGTAATCTCCTCGGTGGTTGCGTTTTGGTTCATCTTTAAGATCGTTCTTTCTGATCTGGTGGATTGGGCCGGAGGTGCAGGATGGATGGCCTCGTTTCTCATACTCGCCGGTATTATCGGTGGTATCATTTATACGCATCAGAAGAAGAAAGCGATCTGGAATGTCGCTCTCTGGGGCGCGATACTGATTTTCACCGGATATACAACCTATACTGTTATCATGGTTCGTGCGGCACAGAATCCGCCGATGAATCAGCATCACGCTTCTACCTTTAAGATTCTAGCCGAGTACATCAACCGTGAACAATACGGTGAGGCGAAGGAGATGCCACGCCGTCTCGAAGAGCAGAACCGAGATCACTCACACGACGCGACATTCAACAATTATTCGAGCGATGGTGATTTCTTCTGGCGTTATCAGACGGGTCACATGTTCACGAGATATCTCATGTGGAATTTTGTCGGTCGCGCAAACGACGAACAAGATGCCGGTGTAGATTATTCAAAGACGTGGGCCTTGCCGTTCTTGCTCGGTCTCTTCGGCCTATTCTGGCATTTCAAACGTGATCCGAAACGAGCTCTCACACTCGTTGGCACTTTTATTATTATGGGATTCCTGACGGCGTGGTACCAGAATCAACAGGATCCGCAGCCGCGAGAACGTGATTATTTTTACGTAGGTGCATTCTATATCTACGCGATGTGGCTCGGAATCGGTGCTACAGGAATACTCGAATTTATACGATCGCGATTTAGCAAGAAAGAAGAGGGGACGATCGTGGCGGGTGAAGAAAGCGATGTCGTTCCGATCCTAACAGGTCGCGGCAACGCGGGAGTGATCTTCGGTGGAGTTGCACTTTTACTATTGATCATTCCGATCAATATGTGCATTGGTCTTGCCGGCTTGGCTACCGGTCAACCCTTTAGCAAGGCTTCGAAGTGGGCGGAATATTCCAGGCGTCACAATTATGTACCGTACGAATATGCGTATAACTTTTTGCAGAGTTGCGACAAGAATGCGATCCTATTCACGGCAGGAGATAATGACACATTTCCGCTTTGGTGTTTGCAAGATGTCTATGGTATCCGTCGAGATATTCGCATTGTGAATCTCTCACTCGGCAACATGTCGTGGTACATCAAACAGCTGAAGCATGAACGGCCTTGGGATGCGGCCGACGTGATTGATTTGCCATCGTTTACTGATGAGAAGATGTCGAACCCGGATGAATCCGAAGCCGGAATTCGAGCACTCGGCGGACCTGCCGAAAATGTCTCCTTTGATGTGAGCGCACAAACGATGCAGCAGTTTAATGGTGTAGCGGCACCTGGTCGGATGGATTGGAAATACACCGGGCAGTTTCCACAAGAGGGTGGGCAATACGTCTTCACGATCGCCGATCAGCTTGTGAAAGATATCGTCCGTTATAATATAGAAAAACGGCCGATCTATTTTGCATCGCTCGTTCCACCCTCGTATATGGCTGGTCTTGATCCGTATTTGGTGTATGAAGGTATGGCCGCGAGAGTCACACCAACACACCAACCGGGCAACAGTCGCAGTATGGATGTCTCCGTCAATGAGCCACTGTATTCTGCGATGGCCTATAACCTACCAAAATCTCCGAGCCTCACACCGGCGCGTGGAATGGTTCTCGAAACATACCGCGACCCTGAAGCAAATCTTAGCGCACAGGACCAGCGTTATGCACAGAGTTACTTCTATATGTATTTCCGACTTGCGAATCACTTCATCAAGGTTGGCAAGCCTGCCGAAGCGCGTCGCGCACTCGATACGTGCGAAGCAAGACTCTCGCCCAGCACACTTGGACCTGATTATCGTTATGCTGATCTCTTTGCACAACTCTATGATGCAGCCGGAGATTCTATCAAATCGGTCAAGTATATGAAGATGGCGGTCGCAGATACGAAGCAGCCATCAGCAGATGCAGGAGATCAATCCAACGGTAGCGCTGCAAGTATTCAATTCCGGCTTGCGGAAGTCTATCTCAAGAGCGGCATGCTCGATTCGGCTCGCGCACTTTATTTGAAGTTGCAAGGCGAAGTGCAGGGTGGCGATAGACAAGTGATGGATTTCAAAATACTCGAGGTCGATGCGCGAATTTTGGATAAGAAGGGCGACAAGAAAGGCGCCTATGATAAGTACGTGCAACTTGCGAAAGCCTTTGCGCCACTCGCTTCAAGCGGACTTGCACCGGAGTATGCAACCCTGGACGCTCGTCGAGCTGCACTCGCGAAAGAGCTAGGCATCGTAGATGCGGGACTCGTAGTCGTGCCGCCGCAATCGCAGCAGATGGAAATTGGACAGCCACAAGAAGCGCCACCGGCCGGCACACCAGGCGGCCCACCACAAGCGCCTAAAAAATCGAAGAGCAAATAAACACCGAACAACATACTGTGTTTCTTTCTCTAATTATTCCGGCTTACAATGAGGCGGGACGTATCGTCCCGTCTTTGCATGCGGCCTTCGAGTATCTCGCGAAGGTCCCGTACACCGTTGAGATTCTTGTCGTCGATGATGGCTCGAAGGATGACACTGTTGCGGTCGTCCAAGAAGTTTTTCGAAATATGCCTGCGAATCTTCCGCACGTGATCGGTCGCGCGATTCCGCTTGGTATGAACGCTGGCAAGGGTGCGGCGGTCGGGAAGGGTATGCTCGAAGCTCGCGGTGCAATTCGAATTTTTACGGATGCAGATTTTTCGACTCCGATCAAAGAGATCGAGAAGGTGATTCCGCTTATTGAGAGTGGTGCATTCGATGTGGTGATCGGAAGTCGTGCTGCAGAAAATCGCTCGCTCGTCAAAAAGCATCAGCCTTGGTATCGCGAGATGATGGGCCGGTTCTTTAACATCCTTGTGCAAGCCCTTATCTTTCGCGGTATCAAAGATACGCAATGCGGCTTCAAGGGATTCAGCGGCAAAGCCGCTGACCATTTGTTCAGCAAGCAAAAGGTACTCGGATTCTCTTTTGATGTCGAGATTCTCTATCTCGCACGCAAAGCTGATTACAAAGTCAAGGAGATCGCGATTGAGTGGTACAATGACGAACGCTCCACCGTCGGAGCTGTCGGTGACTCTGCCCGAATGTTCTTCGAGTTGCTTCGAATCAAGCGAATTCATAAAGGGGACGCGTAGCCCGCTAATTCCCCGGCTCACACACCTGGTTGCGTTTACAAGAAATGTCCAAAGCCCAACTCAAACGAACTCAGCCCGCACACCCGAAGTCGCTCGATAGACGCCCGAGCGCAGAGAAGCCGATTCCGGAGATTAATGTTTGGATCGCCGTCGGCATCTTCGCCGCGCTTGCGCTGATCTTTCATTCTTCGATATTAATGGGCGGAAAATTCCTGTGGGAGGATTTCGTTGAGCAGGAATTTCCATTTAGAACATTTGCAGCTACAAGCCTCGCGCAAGGTGTGTTGCCACATTGGAATCCGTACATCTTCGGTGGTATGCCTTTTATGGCGGATATTCAGACTGCGTTCTGGTATCCGACAAATCTTTTGCAAACGCTTTTCGTGTCCGATGGACATCTTTCGGCCGGTGTAATGCAATGGTTCATCCTGATGCACTATGCTGTTGCCGGAGCGGGGATGTATTTATTTGCAAAGCGAATTCTTGGTGTCGATGATTGGTCGGCGCTATTTGCTGGAATTGCGTATGCGTTCGGTGGCTTCATTGTTGCGCAGGCGATACATCAGATGATCGTATATCAGATGGCACTCTTTCCGCTTGTCGCGTTAGCATTTATCGCTGGGATCGATAATTGGCGGTACTCGATCGTGAGCGGAATCTTGCTTGGAGTGATGTATCTCGCCGGTCACCCACAGAGCACGTTGTTCTTTACATTCTTACTTGCGATGCTCGCGATTTATGAACTCACATTCCGAACGATGCGCAAGGAGCGGATGGATGCGGGAGCGATCATTCGAGCCGCAATACCAGTAATTATCGCGATCGGGTTATTTGCGATTCAACTTTTGCCTTCTCAAGAACTTGCGGGACTCTCGCGGCGTGAGGTGATGACCTATGAGAAGTCGGTCGATGGTTCACTGTCGTTCGGCAATTTACTCACGCTTGTATTGCCCAGACTTTTTGGCGTGACGGACGGTGCGCACGAAGCGAAAGTCCCGTTTTGGAACGGAGCCTATTATCTTTCGTGGGAGACGGCGATCTACATCGGAATATTTCCACTCTTCTTCGGCATTCTCGCGGCAATGCAGAATTGGAAACGCAAATATGTTCCGTTCTTTGCCTGCATGAGTCTCTTCGCGATTCTCTTTGCTCTTGGCGATCACTTTTTTATCTATCGAATATTCTTTAATCTGCCGCTTTTTGATAAGCTTCGCACTCCGGCACGAATGTCAATGGTGTTCTCATTTTCGATGTGTGCACTGTCTGCGATCGGGTTTCGAAGTATATTCGAGCGAACAAAGAAAGAGGCAATCGGAACGGGCGCTTTGGTTGGTGCAGGCGCGATAATTCTGGTTTGGATATATGCGCTGGTTGGTGGCTTGCATGCGAGTAGTTTTTTGCCGGGTGTAGCTGCCGAGGCGGATGCTTCGATAGGATGGGCTGCGGGACTTGCAACATTTCCGGTGCTTGCACTTGCGGCGTATGTGCTCGCTCGGAAATTTTCCGATCTGCGTGGTATGATACTCGCGATTCCCGTTATCGCAGTGACGCTCATTGAGTTGTTTACTTATGGAATGGGTCTCAATGCGGTCGCAGATAATCCTGCCGATCTATTTCGTGAGCAGCCCCAACTGATTGATCAGGTCAAGCAAGATCAAGCGAAAGAGATCACTCGCGCTCGAACGCGTATGGGAAGCCAGATACTCGTAAAGCGCAATCAAGGAGCATACGACCGCATTCAACTCATCGAGGGATACAATCCGCTTGTGCTGCAGCGTGTTTCACCGGAGACTTTTCCGGAAGAGCAAGCGGATCTGATGAATATTAAGTGGTCGATCATTCAACACGGACAGCAACCGGATTTTGGTGCGCGGTCAACCTATCTTCCCCGCGTCAAGCTCTACTACAAAACGGAAGTGCGATCCGACACCATGGCGCGCGTCTTGCTCAAGACTGATTCACTCTTCGACTACCGCAATACGATCTTGATCGAGGAGCAACCTCCTACAGCCGTTGGTCCGCTCGATGCAGCCGGCATAGCGAGCATCACACATTACAGCGAGAACGAGATTACTGTGAAAGTAAAAACTGCTGCGCCTGCTATGCTTTTTCTTTCAGAGGTTTATTATCCGGCATGGAACGCCTATATCGATGGCGCGCCTTCGAAGATTTATCGTGCTTTTACATCGCTTCGTGCGGTCGAGGTTCCGGCTGGGGAACACACGGTTGTTTTGAAATATGAATCGAAAGCATTCGCAACCGGAAGTATGATCTCGCTTGCGACGCTTTTGCTAAGCATCGGTGGATTCGTTTTCTTCATGTTGCGTGAAAAGAAAGCGACTCCTGAGCCAGAACCCGCTGCGCCTGAACAGGCTTGACACAATTATTGAAATCCGCTGAGAAAATTCTGATCATCGCATTGCCCGGTATCGGTGACGCACTGCTGGCGACGCCGATGATCGAGTTGTTGCGCAGAGCCAAACCGCAAGCCGAGCTGCACGTCCTCGTGATGTTCAAGGCAACGAAGGAAATGTTCGAGGCCGATCCGTTCGTGGACAAAGTGCACTACTATGATCTGATCGGCGGCAGCAAACTCTCTGCGATCAAAGCAGTTCTCGCACTGCGCCGCGAGGCATTTGATATCTCCATAAATATTTATCCCCAGAATCGGCGCGAGTATAATGCAATCGCTTTGATGATCGGAGCTAAGAAGCGCGTTGGCGTTCTCTATCGTCGGCTCGGAACGCAGAACCTGAATTGGCTCAACACCGACACGATCACCGAAGACGATAGCTTGCATTGTGTGGAAGAAAATGTGAAGCTGCTCACGTGCATCGGTATCAACCATGAGCTAACCGAGGCAACACTTCCGCCACTCCGACTAAATCTATCGAGCGATCATTCGCAGTTTGCGAACAATTGGATATCAGAGCATGGCCTCGATGACAAAAGGCTTTTGATCGGAATGCATGCCGGTACCGCGTTATTCAAGAATCACATTAAGCGCAGATGGGCACCGGAAAAATTTGCAGCGCTCGCAAAACAATTGACTGCAGATCTCGGAGCAACCGTTTTACTCTTCGGTGGCCCGGATGATATTTCCGCCAACGAGATTATACTTCGTCAGGCAGGGGATAGTGTCACATTCGTAAAGGCGAGCAATCTTCTCGACTCGGTCGCTGTGATGAAAAAGCTGAACCTCTTCATCTCGAACGACTCGTCGCTCATGCATATCGCTGGTGCACTTGCGCTTCCGACTGTCGCGATATTTGGCCCGACCAACGAGACCTATGTACATCCCTGGAAGACTCAGTACGAGATCGTCCAGACCGGCATCGACTGCCGCCCGTGCTTTGTCTATTCCCCAAAACCGCTAACTTGCTATCGCGAGAATCCCGCCGAGCATTTTATGTGCATTCGGGATATTGAGGTTGGGGATGTGCTCTCGGCGGCTAATAAGCTGCTCGGGAATGACTTGATCACGATCTCACTATAGGGAAAAATCGGGAATCTCGTTAGAACAAGCATTGTTTCATAAACGGCAGATTCAAGGCTTAATTGCCGTCTTAGGGCCGGAAATCATCCAGCCCATTTTTTGGAGCCGAAGTAGGACTCTTTTAGTCCGACTTACTGTTTTATGCTAAGAATGTTACGATTATCGAAACGTGTAGAGTATGGCCTAATGGCGCTGCAGCATCTTGCTCGGCGAGGAGAGGCTTCGACTGTACGCGAGATTTCGGATCAGTGCGACATCAGCTACGATCTCCTTGCGAAGATCATGCAAGATCTCAAACGTGACGGAATGATCGATTCCTATCAAGGAGTCCGCGGCGGATATGCGCTCCTGATGGCCCCAAACCTTATCACGCTGACCCGAGTAGTCGGTGCGATCGAAGGTGATACCGGAATCACGGACTGCGAAGCCGGCACTATAGGCTGCGAACGCTCCGGTACCTGCCAAATCCAGGGCCCGATGCATAAGTTGCAAGAGACGATCGATCGAGCACTCAGCTCCGTGACAGTTGCCGAGCTACTATAAAATTTTGAAATACAAAGACGAATTCGATGGTAAAGCTTCCGATTTATTTAGATAATAACGCGACAACGCAGATGGATCCGCGCGTCTTTGAGGCGATGCGTCCATACTTCATGGAGTATTACGGCAATTCAGCAAGCCGAAATCATCCGTTTGGCTGGAAGGCTGAAGAGGCAATAGATTGGGCGCGCGCAACAATTGCGAAGTCAATCGGTGCGGACGAGAAAGAGATCGTCTTCACAAGTGGTGCGACGGAATCCGATAATCTTGCGATCAAAGGAATTGCCGAGATGTATGCGTCGAAAGGCGATCATATTATCACGCTCACCAGCGAGCACAAGGCAGTACTTGATACTTGTAAAGCACTCGAACGCAAGGGCAATCGCGTGACGTATCTTCCGGTTTCGAAGGAGGGATTCGTTGACCTCGATCAGCTTCGTGATACCATCACCGACAAGACGATTCTTGTTACGATGATGCATGCCAACAATGAGATTGGCGTAATTCAGGATATCGAAGCGATCGGAAGAATCTGCCGTGAGAAGGGTGTGCTGTTTCACACCGATTCAACACAGTCGATCGGCAAGATTCCATTCGACGTGCAGAGACACAATGTTGATCTTGCGTCGCTTTCCGGGCATAAGATCTATGGACCGAAGGGCGTAGGCGCGCTTTATGTTCGCAAGAAAAATCCGCGTGTGAAGCTTGCTTCGCAAATGGATGGCGGCGGTCACGAGCGCGGAATGCGCAGTGGTACGCTGAATGTACCGGGAATCGTTGGGCTTGCCAAAGCACTTGAAATTTGTATTGAGGAGATGCCGGCTGAGACGAAGCGCGTGACTGCGATGCGCGATGGAATGTGGAAGTCGTTTCAGAATCAGCTTGATGAGCTATACATCAACGGACCCGATCCAATCGATAAGCCACAGTGGCGCTTACCCGGCAATCTGAACGTGAGCTTTGCTTTTGTCGAAGGTGAAGCGCTTATGATGGGAATCGAGGAAATCGCTGTTTCGTCGGGATCAGCCTGCACATCTGCTAGCCTTGAACCGAGCTATGTACTCAAGGCTCTCGGTGTCGGCGAGGACTTAGCACATACTTCGATTCGCTTTGGTATCGGCCGCTTCAACACGCAGGAAGAGCTTGACTACACGGTGAATCACGTGGTGAATGCTGTGCTCAAGCTTCGCGAAATGTCGCCGCTCTATGAAATGGCGAAGATGGGTATCGACCTCAAGAGTGTCGAGTGGGCATCGCACTAAATTCGTGGCCAAAAGGATTTTAGCTGGATAAGAAATTTTGGCCGGATAAGAAACAGAATCGCGGAATAGTCGTAAATTTGCATATCAAGCAAAACCATTTTTCCGGAAGTTAACAGCATGATCGACGCAGATATCATAGTAGAAGACCCGGATGTATTCTTAGGATACATGCGAGAAGCAAAACGCCCGATATTTCATAACTCGAATATTTTCTTTCGAGATATTCAATACGGTGTTCGAGATTATTTCGAAGATCGCGAAGGCAAAACGATCTCGTCCAAAGAAGCGATTCGTATTGCAAACGATCTGACCCGTTCATACGAGCGGATGGGAGTGTTGCGGAAAGTGAACTCGAATGGGTATCTTTTGATCTATCCGGACATGCTCACTCCAAAGGGTGGAACAATCGAGGTGCTAACAGGTGCGACTATCGCACTGCCACCTGCAGCCGCAGCGCCTGCACCTGTAAAGGCAGCCGCACCAGCCGTTGCAAGCGCACCGAAGCCAATCGCAGCGCCACCTGTAGCAGCTGCAACCGCATCAGCGACAAGTGCACCGGCAACCGGAGCTATGCCGGCAGGAGCGAAGGCTCCGCCACCATGGCTTAAGAAGTAGGAGAGCGCACAAACTGCTCCAAAGATTTTTGAATTATTAGGCTTGATTAATTAAAGAGGCTTTTTTATGGCTTACTCAGAGAAGGTATTAGATCATTACTCACATCCGCGCAATGTTGGAACGCTCGATCCGAACGATCCGAATGTCGGCACGGGACTTGTCGGTGCACCGGAGTGCGGTGATGTCATGCGTTTGCAACTCCGAATCAACGAAGAGACCGGAATCATCGAAGAAGCAAAGTTCAAGACGTTCGGCTGCGGTAGCGCGATCGCTTCGAGCTCGCTCGCTACGGAAATGATAAAGGGACTTTCGATTGATCGCGCATTCGAGATCAAGAATACCGAACTTGTAAAAGAGTTGAATTTGCCACCGGTCAAAATCCATTGCTCCGTGCTCGCTGAAGATGCGATCAAGGCAGTGATCGATGACTACCGTAAGAAGCAAGCGAAAGTGCACGAGCAGCAAGCGGTGAACGCATAACTTGTGCTGCTCTATAGAATTGTTAGGATAAAGAAATCACTACTATGGAAATGACAGAAGTAATGACCGCGCCTCCTTCACTTGCCGATACGACGGTCGAGAAAGCATTCGAGAACCTGAACGAAGAGCTTCATGTGACCGAAAAGGCACGTGAGGAAATTCTTAAGATCATGGCTGCAAACAAGATCCCCGATACCTACGGACTTCGCGTTGGTGTCAAAGGTGGCGGTTGCTCCGGTCTTTCGTACTCGCTTGGTTTCGATGGCGAAATGCGTGAAGGCGATAAGACGATCGAACAGGACGGAATTCGTATCTTTATCGATGCGAAATCGTTGTTCTATCTTTCGGGTACAGATCTCGATTTTACCGATGGCCTGAACGGTCGCGGATTCGTCTTTAGCAATCCGAATGCTTCGAAGACCTGTGGTTGCGGAAGCTCCTTCGGTGTTTAAGTACGAACGAAAATAACTTCGATTGCATGGACTTTGGCTCGACCTCATTTTTGGTAAGCTAAAGTCTGACCGTAATGATCGACCATTTCAAAGTATTTGGTATTCCGCGAAGTCTCGGCTTAGGTCGGGATTCGCTCGAGTCAAGATTTCACGATCTTCAGCGCGAGACGCATCCGGATAAATTCGCCGAAGCCGATCATCTTCAATTAGAAGAAGCCCAGGAGGCATCGGCAGAAGTGAATCAGGCGTATCGCGTGCTTCGCGATCCACTTGCCCGCTTGAAGCATTTGTTGTTGCTCTACGGGTATTCTGTCGGAGCGTCAAAGCAAATTCCGCAATCGCTCTTGTTTTCCGTCATGGATGCGCAAGAGAAGATCGCAGAGATGGAGTTTAGCAAAGATGCAAAGCAAAAGGTGCGTATTGCGGGTGATCTTGACACAACAGCCAAGGGTTTTGAATTGCGCCTCGAGACATTGCAGAAGGAGCGACTCGAACTCAGCGCCCGCTGGGATGGGAGTGTAGCGCATTCGGAAAGTGCTGAAGCATTAAGTGCAACTGAGAAAACGATCTTAGAAAAATTTGTCGAATTGCTCGTGGAGCAATCCTACATCGAAACGCTACTTGCTACCGTCCGTGCTGCCCAAAAAGGAGAGTCTGCCGTGATCCGTCACTGACAAACGTGCCTCCTTTTGCACTCAAACACAAACCCCACACGAGACCGATTGTGACGTCCAAGTACATACAAGCATCCCTAAAAGAGGCAGCAGATTGCCTGGAAACTTTCCTGAAAGATCCCGCAACGACTTTGCAGATCGAGGCATTCGTCGAACTGTTACAATCTACCTTTGAATCGGGACACAAAGTTTATTCTGCGGGCAATGGTGGAAGCCACTGTGACGCAATGCATTTCGCAGAAGAGTGGACCGGCCGCTATCGCAAAGACCGAGCGCCCGTCGCTGCGCTCGCGTTCAGTGATGTTTCGCACATGACTTGCACCTCAAACGATTACGGTTTTGAGCACGTATTTGAGCGTATGATACAAGCCTTCGGAGGTTCGGATGATGTGTTCCTCGCGATAACAACTTCGGGCAATAGTAAGAATCTGATCCTTGCAGCAGAAGCCGCGAAAGCGAAGGGTATGAAAGTTGTCGGTCTCCTTGGAAAAAGCGGTGGTGCCCTTAAAGATCTTTGTGATATCGCAATCATCGTACCAGGTGCTACCAGCGACCGCATTCAGGAGTTGCATATTAAGATTATTCATATCGCGATCGAGTGCACAGAGCGTCTGATGTTTCCGGAGCTCTACTGATCGCTAAAAATTTATTTCGAGTTTTTGCCAAAGCATAATACTTCATGCCTCTTCAGATCACACTACCCGGCCAATCGAACGACACTTCCGAAATCAAGGAGCGTGTGGTCGGTATTGATCTCGGCACGACCAATTCGCTGGTCGCGTATGTCGATAATGGTGTTGCGAAAGTTATCCCGGGTGCCGATGGCGGACTCGTGCCTTCAGTCGTAACGATCGATGACGGCGGCAATGTAATCGCGGTTGGCGTTAAAGCAAAAAAGCACGCGCTTGCTGATGCCGCGCACACGGTTTATTCGGTGAAGCGCTTGATGGGCAAATCCTATCAAGATGTGAAGAAAGAGGCGAATTTGCTTTCGTATCGATTGAGTGCAGAGGGCGATGGACTTGTTCGAGTGCAGATCGGTGCAAAGGAATACACACCGATCGAACTATCTGCGTTTGTCCTGAAAGAATTGAAATCGCGCGCCGAAGATTATTTTTCCGCACCTGTCACAAAAGCGGTGATCACGGTGCCGGCCTATTTCAATGATGCACAGCGTCACGCTACGAAAGATGCAGGCCGATTAGCAGGCTTGGAAGTATTGCGTATTGTGAGCGAGCCAACCGCAGCAGCGCTTGCGTATGGTCTTGATCAAAAACGTGACGGGCTCATTGCAGTGTATGATCTCGGTGGTGGCACGTTTGATATCTCGATTCTGAAAATATCGAACGGTGTGTTCGAAGTGCTTTCAACGAATGGCGATACATATCTTGGCGGAGATGATGTCGATCGTAGATTGATGGAAATGTTCATCACGCAGATCGAGCGCATGCATCCAACTTTTGTTGCGACCGGCGAGAACTTGCAACGCATTCGCACAGCCGCCGAAGCCGCGAAGATTGAGCTCTCGAGCAAATCGCAATCGCTCGTGCAGATCGACTTTCCCGAACTCGGCATTGCGTATCATCGCAATCTGACGAAAGCAGAACTCGAGACGATCGCGAACGGAATTCTTGAGCGCACACGCAAACCATGCGAAGACGCAATCAAAGATGCGGGAATTACTCGTGAAGATATAGACGAAGTTGTGCTCGTAGGTGGCGCAACTCGGATGCCGCAGGTTAAAGCGCTGGTGCATGAGATCTTCAAGTTGAAGCCGCACGACGAACTCAATCCGGATGAAACGGTTGCGCTCGGAGCTGCAATTCAAGCGGATGTGCTCGCAGGCAATACGAAAAATGTATTGCTGCTCGATGTTACACCGCTATCCCTCGGAATTGAAACCGTTGGTGGAATGATGAGCGTACTCATTCCACGAAACACAACCATTCCAGCGAAGGCAGCGGACAACTATACAACATTCGTCGACAATCAAACCGGTGTCGAGATCAATGTGTATCAAGGTGAGCGAGATTTCATTCGTGATAATCGCAAACTTGCAGAGTTCACACTGAAGGGCATTCCGCCACTACCGGCTGGTGCTGCCAAGATTGAAGTAAGCTTTCTCATTGATGCTGACGGAATTTTACATGTGAGTGCTCGCGAGACACACACCGGCATCGCGCAAGAAGTTGAGGTGAAGCCTTCGTACGGATTGACGGATGAAGAAGTCGAACGCATGTTAAAGGAGTCGATTCTCTTTGCGCAACAGGATATCGGCGAACGAAGATTGGTCGAGGCGAAAACGGAAGGCGAGCGTGTGCTTGCTGCGACCGAGAAAGTGCTTGGGCAATTGCGTCGAGGACAGATCAGCATTCCCACCGCGAAGTTGCAGAAGCTGAATGTTGGGCAAGTAATCGACACGCTCTACGCATTGCGCCGTGCCTTGCAAGGAGATGATGCGACGCTGATTCAAAAAAATCTGAAAGACCTCGAAGATGCAACGCTTCCGCTCGCGCAAGTGATCATGAATGCGAGTGTTTCCGATGCACTCAAGGGTCAGCAAGTTACTCCAGTTTAATTATTTATAGTACGCGATCTCGAAATACGATGCCAACAGTAACTTTTCTTCCGATGAACGTGACGTGCGAAGCTCTCGTTGGTGAGAGTATTCTGGATGTTGCGCTCGCACACGGCATTGACTTGCAGCATAATTGCGGTGGAGTCTGCGCATGTTCAACCTGTCACGTCAAGATCCGCAGTGGGAGCGATCAACTCACGGAAATGGAAGACGATGAAGCCGATCAGTTGGACGAGGCCGAGGGGCTCGCGCTCGAATCAAGGCTCGGATGTCAGGCGTTGATACTGAGCGATGTCGATGTTATCGCAGAGATCCCCCAATTGAATCCTGCGATCGCGAAGCTCTTTCACGAGGGCGCACATTAGTATCCATGAGATCGAAATCTCGTATATTAGGATTGCGATGATGATGCAAGTTTTTGAGAGGTGCGAAGTATGATGTGGACTGATATTGAAGATATTGCGATAGCGCTACAAGAAGCGCATCCCGAGGTAAATCCGTTGGAGATTCGTTTTACCGATCTCTTACGTTGGATCGGCGAGCTGCCGGAGTTCGAGGATGACATTCATTCTTCGAATGAAAAAAAACTCGAAGCAATGCAAATGGCCTGGTATGAAGAGTGGCAGGATGCTAACAAAGCGTAAGGCTAAACAACACGATGGCTGAAGAAACTCGAATACCTTTGTTTCCGCTTGGTGTCGTACTCTTTCCGGAGTCACGAGTGCCGTTGCATATATTCGAAGAACGGTACAAGACGCTCGTTGAGGAATCGCTAAAGCAGAGCACGCCATTCGGAATAAATTATGTAGAGGATGATCGCTTGCATTCCGTTGGATGCGCGGCGCATGTTGTCGAAGTGACCGAGACGCACGCTGACGGAAAGCTTGATATCATCACGGAAGGCGAACGCCGATACGAGGTTATTGAACTTGAGCAGAACGGTCCTGAAGAATTGTCTTACGCACGAGTTCGCTGGCTTGATGATGTTGTCGAAGAGCGAGATGAGAAACTGACCGAAGAGACGATCGAGCTTTTTAACGAGCTGACACGTGTTGCCTATAAAGGCTCCATCGATCCGCTCGATCTCGATCTTTGGACTGGGGAGAACATGCTGCCTTCGTTCACGATTGCGCAGAAATCGGGGCTGGAAGCGCCACAACGCCAGGCATTGCTCTCGATCACAAGCGAAAATGAGCGTCTTTCGATGCTACACAGCTTTTTGATGCAGCTATTACCTAAGGTCCGCGAGATTGAGACGATCAATGATCTGATCAAAAATGACGGCTATATCGTCACCTGGAACAAGCGCGACCGACCGGAAAACTGAAGATTCCGCAACTTCGATCAATATTTTCCCTATTTTTGCACAATATTTGAGGCCGTTCGTGTGTTAGCACCGTGCAATTGATCGGCAGAATTCCTTCGAAGGGATTCATTTTAGTGATGATTTATTTAGAGAAGTTTTTAGCTCAAGCATGAATAAGAAGACCAAGAAAGTAGCCAAGAAGCATAAGAAGGCAGTAGAGCGCGCAAAGAACAAAGTTCGCGTAAGCAAAGCCGCTGCAAAGAGCGTACGTCCGAAGCGCACACCAGCTCCAAAGAAAGCCATAGCTGCACCTGTCGTAGCCTAAGGCCAGAGCTTTGGGGTGAGGAGGATGCCTTCTCATCAATCAACGTAACGATCAATTTTCGAAGCGACTTCAGGCTCAATGCCGGGAGTCGCTATTCTCATATAAAGAAGTGTCTCGCAAGACCCAATCATCTCACACCCTGAGCAGTTTTGAGCGACTCCTCGAAGCACCAAGGCCGCTCGTTATGTCCATCCTGAATGTAACCCCTGATTCTTTCAGCGATGGTGGGGAATATCTAACGGTTAGTGCCGCCGTCGAACGTGCGCTCCAAATGATCGCAGAAGGGGCAGATATTATTGACATCGGTGGAGAATCAACTCGTCCAGCTGGTAAGACCTACGGGGATGGTGCGAAGCGAGTCACACTCGAGGAAGAGCTTGAACGAGTTGTGCCGGTAATTCGCTCGATCATAGCGGCCGCTCCGAACGCCTTGATCTCAATAGATACCACCAAAAGTGAAGTAGCTCGCGCTGCGATTGAAAGTGGTGCCGCGATCATTAATGATGTGAGCGCTGCGACACAAGATGTTAAAATGCTCTCGACTGCCTCAAGCCTTAGCGTGCCAATAATTATGATGCACGGTTACGGGCCGCTGTTTACTAAGCAGACTCTGGAATCGTATACTTATTCCGATGTTGTCAAGGAGGTCAGCACGTTTCTGAAGGAGCGAATTACTGCAGCGACGGAAGCTGGAATTGGCAGAGTTGTGATCGACGTAGGCGTTGGTTTTGCAAAGACTTACAAGGATAATCTAAAGCTTATCAGAGCACAATCACAGTTTGTCGAATTAGGCGTACCAGTGCTGCTTGGAGTCTCCAGAAAATCAACAATCGGCCGTGCTCTCGGCGAGGGCTTTGCACCGAAGGATCGAATAAATGGCAGCCTTGCCGCAGCGTGTTTCGCCGTTGAGTCTGATGTAAAGATCATTCGAACCCATGATGTGAAGCCGACGGTTGAGGCGCTGAGAGTGCTGGATGCGATTCGTCACGCGGTTTGAGATACTTTTCTCTGTGGAGTCGTTGCGTTGCGTTATTGCAACCAAATTCTTTCTGTGAGTGTCCTATTTCCTGAGAATCTACTTCCTGAACCCTGCTGAGTTGTCGTTATGAGATTGTTCGTGAGAGTTGGCGCATTAGCGGTCCTCATTTTGTCGTTAACTCAAAGTTTTGCGTTCGGTCAAACTCGAACTGACGAGACCCGAGAATCGATGCCCGGCGAACTCGCAAGGCGTGAAGCGATTGAATTCCAGCGGGCAAGCGGTAGAACTCCAACGCAACTACTGAACGAATGGCGATCAAAAGAATTTCGACCGACCTTACAATTTCCGATCGCTACTCCAACATACGCATGGGATTTTCTAGGACCTCAAAATCAATCAGGTCGAATTCTTACTATATCTGCAATTCCGGGTACGTCGCAACTTTTAGCAGGGTCATCCGGTGGGGGCATCTGGAAATTTGCTCGCGACGGAAACTGGCACAACAAAACGGATAATTTTCCATCTCTGAAAATGACAGCGTCCGCTGTTTCGCATGTCGATCCTTCAATTGCAATGATGGGTACACGCGAGGGGTTTCTTTACGTCTCGATTGATTCCGGAGAAAGTTGGAGCGTACTGAACACAGCTCCGGGTGCGAACGTGGCTTCCATAGCATTTCATCCAAAGCTTCGAAACACGTGCTTGGTCGCCACCGATGACGGGCTCATGATCACAACCGATTTGGGTTCGACGTGGTCAGTGCTTGCACAGGGTCGTGCGAAAAATATTTGGATCGACGCCGATCACCCGGAGGTGATTTATTATGGCCGCATGGGCGCTACGAAGCCGTATGCAAAAACTTCGATTATGCGCTCGACCGATGGAGGCAAGACGTTTAATTCAATACTCGATTTTTCGACGGGATATTATTCGAACGCACTCTATAGTGTTTGCAAGTCTCAGCCAAATGTGATATGGGCAGCATCCGATTCCTCATTCACAATCATGCGGTCGATCGACACAGGACTCACCTGGAAAGTCTGCGGATCTTCACCATTGTTATCGAGCAATGATAATTTGCTCTACACGCTTAACGCAGATCCGAACGATCCACTCTCGGTCGCTTGCGGTGGTATCGGACTCAACTTCAGCAACGATGCTGGGGAGTCATGGTACACAAATGATGATGGTGTGCTCCATGCAGATATTCGAGCGGTGGCGTTCACGGGTGGTATGAATGCCGTTGTTGCGGGCGATGGTGGAGTGTTCGTGACTTCGAATTACCTCGATTATATTATTAGCTGGAAATATATTGGTCAAGGACTCGTAACGCTCGAAGCGTATAATGTGACTGGAAGTCCGGATAGCACGGACATCATCATCGCTGGTAATCAAGATAATGCGTACGTAAAATATTCGCACTCGAAAACAAATTGGTTAACGACGACCGGCGATGGTTTCGTTGGAATTTATGATCCGCGAAACCCCAAGACTTTTTATCATGAGTACACACTCATGAATATTCATAAGTCCAGCGATGGTTTTACACAGTGGGGAGCAAAGGCGATGCGAGGCTTACCAACGACTGCGCAGCCGTTCGATGGAATCACACCCGATACGGTTGATTGGTATGGGCAAGCGCTCACAATGGATCCGCGCAATTCGAGCCGTCTCTATTGCGGAACAAGCAAGCTCTACCAAACAAAAGATGGTGCGACGAATTGGTCACTTGCTTCTTTCACCAAACTTTCTCGCGGTGGTGCGATCACAGCGATTGCTGTGAATCCCCTCGACTCGATGAAGATGATCGTCGGCTCTGAAGATGGTCTTGTGTCTGTAAGTCGCGATCAAGGATTCACATGGGATTCCATTTCGAGTAATCAATTCGGTGGTCAATTCACCAAAGTGTACTCGATCGTTTATGATCCGAAGCATCCACTCAAAGTGTATCTCTCGCTTCGGATCGATCCGGGTGGGACGCCGATCTATCGAAGTGTTGATGGTGGAAAACATTGGGAGGCCGCAAGCGCGGGCTTGCCGCAAGGTTTCACGAGCAGACTTCTCGTCGATTCGCGTAACCCCGACACGCTGTATGTCGGCACGATGAATGGTGTATATGTTTCGCTTGATCGAGGGACGAATTGGAATGTGCTTTCGGGCTTACCAAATGTCGAAGTGCGCGATCTTGCCTGGGAGATGCTGAAGGACTCTGTTGGCGTCACGAGTCGGTGTTTATTGGTCGCGACATACGGTCGGGGAATCGTGCGAGGTTTGCCGCCGATAATTTTGGCAACGCAACCCGACACAATTCGAATGCGGAGCTCCGTCATAGGACAGAATAACGACACGATAGTCTCGCCGATCTATACTAACTTTGGACAAACATCCGTCACCATTTCAGGTTTGAGATGGATAGGGCAAGATAGCGATGGTTTCTCATTCCTTTCGATTCCAAAATCGGTTACACTCCGTTCGGGCGAATCGTATGTGTTGCCGGTTCGATTCCTAGCTGCTGCACAGCGAGTATTTAGTGCTACGCTTTCTTTCAAGCCATCGACGATCGCAACAACGACCCTGATTCAATTCACTGCCGCAGGAAATCGGCCGGTACTCACAGCAAACGCATCACGTATTGATTTCGGTAGCGTTGCGGCTGGTGCAGCTCAAGATACTTTGACAACGCTTAGTGCGGCCGGACTCACGACATCATTCGACTCCGTGCATGTTGATTCCACCTTTATCATGGGGCCAAACGCAAGTGACTTTAGCTTGACAACAGCGTCATCACCATTTGCCCTTTCGTCAAGTGATACCAAGCAATTATCATTTCGCTTCTCGCCTCGTGTTCCCGGACTTGAACTTGCGTACGTCGTAATTGCAAGCGACGACATTCGTAAGCGTGACACGATCTTTCTCTCCGGCTTTAGTGTCGGTCATCTTGACACGCTTCGATTTCGCACGGTACGGATCGGTACAGTTGAGGATTCCGTGTTTGAACTCGCGTATCGAAATGATGGTTCGCAAACGCTGAGTATTCAAGATGTTCAGTTGGATGGAGTGGACAACGCGTACTTTTCCGTATTGAGCGGCGGTGGCTCGTTCGTTCTTCGACCAGGTCAATCGAGAGCAATTGAGCTTCGTTTCTCGCCACTTGGTTCGAAGCTATATAAGGCAGCTATCATTCTCAAACGCTCGGGCTCAGAAAGTCCGATAATGATACCGATCGAAGCTGTTGCAACGGCTCCTGAAATTCAACTTGTCGCGCACGCTATTGATTTTGGAAATATTCATTCAACTCCCGAACGCGATAGCATCGTCTCGTTTGGAGCTGCCGGCCTGCCGAGCACAAAAGATTCACTGCATATCCTATCGATCAGTATCGTCGGCTCGCAGGCAAGCGACTTCTCGGTGACTTCCGGCAACACGCCGTATGCGATCACGGGGACTGATTCTGTGAATCTATTATTTCGATTTCAGCCGCACTCCATCGGAAAAGAAACAGCGCTTTGTATAATTACGAGTGATGGTATTCGAACTTCCGATACGATTCTGTTATCGGGATATTCCGAGAAGAGTGGGATAGAACCGATCGCTGATCTGCGTGCCTCGCAGATTTCGCTGAGGTGCGCACCAAATCCCATTCATAACACCGGCACAATTTGGATTAATTCGATCAAGAGTCTTGTTGGTAAGGCGTACGATGCAAGACTGCTCGATATGCTCGGCAGAGAAGTTGTTGCTTGGAAGCGTGGAAGTATTTTGAGTCCAAGAAGCAGGCTTGAACTTGCTGCGGCTCAAGTTCCGAGTGGGCTCTATGAGTTTGAAGTGCGAGTTGGTGAAGTTGTTGCACGTCAGGAGATCATTGTGAAGCATTGAGATGGTGTGTTGGATAGGCGGGGTGTGTTGATTAACTTGTTGTGTTGATGCTAAGATCAATTGGGATTCGTGGTGGAATCGTACTTGTGGTTTGCTTGCGTGTTTCGCTTGCACTTGGGCAAGTGACGGAGCCGTTCGGCGAACGAGAATGGATGACAGGTGAACTCGCACGTAGACAAGCGATCTCACTCCAACAGGAGAGTGGCATCACTCCGGATCAAATGCTCGAGGCGTGGCGCGCACGAAACTCTGATCAAAAATTTTCGACGACGGCAACAGGCCTCCCAACATTCTCATGGGAATTTCTTGGTCCTGAAAATCAATCGGGTCACGTGCAAGCACTCGCCGCAATCCCGGGTTCGATGGAAATTCTTGCCGGTGCCTCGGGGGGTGGAATATGGAAATTCAGCAAAGACTCTGTCTGGAGAAACAAGACGGATAACTTTCCCTCGCTAAAGATCTCAACTGCGGCTGCCTCATCAGCACAAAAAGGACTCTATGCAATGGGCACACGCGAGGGATTCGTATATCTCTCGACCGATAGTGGTACTTCGTGGGCCGTCGCGGCAAAAGCTCCAGGTGCAAATATCATGTCGCTTGCCTTCAGTCCGCAAGCAGCTCGGGTGATTTACGCTGCAACCGATGCTGGTCTCATGCGGTCAACGAATCTTGGTGGAAGTTGGACCTCGATTGGTGCGGGACGCGCACGTTCTGTGATTCTCGATCCGACGAATCCTGCTTCGATTTATTACGCCAAAGAGGCGACGGAGTGGCCAAATTCTTCTGTTAATTTGATGCACTCGAACGATGCGGGTGCGACCTTCACGCCGATCTATCATTTTTCGACCGGATATTATTCCGACGTGCTTTTTAGCATGTGCAAAGCGCACCCACTCGTTATGTGGGCGGGCTCCGATTCTTCACACACCTACGTCAGGTCGGAAGATGGTGGTGTTACTTGGCAGCAATGTGTGACTGCTCCTTACCTGGATTCGTACAACAATGGTTTCTGGAGTTTCACTGCCGATCCGGTGAATCCACTGGTCGCAATCGCAGGCGGGCCGCCACTATTTCGAACGACGGATGGGGGCAAGAGCTGGGCTCGCATTGATAGCACGGTGCATGCTGATCATCACACATTCATCTTCTTGGGCGGGTCACGTGCGGCACTCGGTTGTGATGGAGGAGTCTATGTAACGGAGGACTACATGGCTCGAATGCCGATCTGGCGATATCAATCTACAGGACTCATCACCCTCGAAGCATATAACGTTGCCGGAAGCCCGGATGGGCAAGATATTGTGATCACCGGTTGTCAGGACAACGGTTATGATAAGTACGAAGCGGATACGAAAAAATGGAGAGTAGTTGGCGGCGATGGATTCGCGACGCTATACAGTTCGAAGGATCCGAACATCTTCTATCATGAATACACCGATATGAATCTGCATCGTGCGCTCGATGGATTCACGTGGTGGAGTGAGAAAGTGATGAACGGCCTGCCTACAACAGCCGATTTTTACACAGGAATTTCAGGCGCACCTGTCGATTGGTATGGACAAGGTATCACGATGGATCCGCAAAATTCGGACGTGCTTTACGCGGGCACGGATAGCTTGTTCAAGACGGTCGATGGTGGAGACAATTGGAAACTTGCCTCAACTGCGCAGTTAACAACGGGTGGCTCCATTACAGCTATCACGGTTAGTCCGATTGACTCGATGCGCATCTTCGTCGGTTCGGATGCTGGAATGGTTTCGGTGACCTCCAACGGTGGTTCTACTTGGTTTACAGTTCCGAAAGCACAGTTCGCCGGACAACAGGGAAGAATTTATTCGATTGCGGCTGATCCGAAGAATGTGAATCGTGCATATCTTTCGATGCAGGTAGGAGGTAGCGGCACTCCGGTATACGCGACAACCGATGGCGGTTATACATGGAAGGCAAGGACGCAAGGCTTACCGAAAGCAACGACAAGCAGGTTGCTAATCGATACGGATCGACCGGATACCCTCTATGTCGGTACGAGTCTCGGAATCTATGTGTCGCTCGATGCCGGCACAAGTTGGTCACTGATGCCAGGACTTCCGACGGTTGAAATTCGCGATCTTGAGTGGCATGTGCTGAACACTGCGACAAACGGCCCAACGAGATGCATGCTCGTCGGCACGTATGGACGTGGAATATTGCGAGGAACGCCGGTTAGTCCCATCACGCATCCGGACACCCTTCGTTTTGCTTCGACACTCGTCTCGACGACTCGGGATAGTACGTTCGCGGCAGTGATAACAAATGCTGGGCTCGCTACGCAAAGCTTTGAGAGTGTGTCGATCCATGGGCTCGACTCTGCTCGATTCTTGATTCTGGCTGGTGGACTTCCATTCACGCTTCAACCGGCAGAGTCACACGCAGTCGCACTTCACTTTGCGCCAAAAGCTGTTGCAGGTTATCATGCGTCGCTCGAAGTGACACAAACCGGAACGGCTGCCCCGATTCGGATTGCCGTGGAGGGGTCTGGAGTCATTCCGGCGCTTCGAATGGCTCCTGCTATTATCGATTTTGGTTCTATTGCACTCTCTCAGAAAAAAGATTCGTCAACGATCATCACGACGAGTGGCTTGCCGACGGAGCGTGATTCGATTCACATCTCGGCCATAACAATAGTTGGAGTGAACGCAAATGCCTTTTCCATTACTTCGAAGAATCTCGTATTCGCGCTCGCCACAGGTGAATCGAAACAAGTTAGCGTCAGGTACACGCCTATTAGTTTCGGGAGTGAACACGCGCTTTTGATCATAAGCAATGATGCGATCAAGGGGCTCGATACTGTTCAACTCATGGGAGCGGGAGTCACGAGCGGTGTCTCGGCAACGGCAGACTTGAGTAGTCCAGATCTGCAAATACAATGTTCGCCGAATCCGATGCGCGCGTCGGGGATCATTCGGATGAAGAGTAGTCCGTCGATGAATGGAAAAGTTTACTCAGCAATTTTGCTCGATGAATCCGGAAGAGAGATTCGCAACGTACGATCGGGTCGCGTTACGGAATCAGTAGAGGAATGGAAACTCGATGTAAACCAAATTGCAAGCGGACATTATTTTCTTGAGATCCGACTCGGAGCTTTATCCGCAAGACAAGCGATCATCGTGAATCACTGATTGGAGCAGGTTGTCGAAAAGGATCGAAGGGGATTCTCCTTAGAATCCCATTATCGCGAGCTCTCTGAGGATAGAGGAGACTTCAGGGTGTTTCATTAGCTCTTCATAGAGCCAGCTGGATTCGGTCTTCGTCCTGTCCAGATGCCCCTGAAGCTTCTCATTATCCTGTGCAGCCGCAGCTTCTTTTATCGCGATCAGATTCGCTTTCTCCGCTTCGGATACTTTGTCAGAAACTGATTGATGCATTGCATCAAAGGCTTTGCGAACCTCCTCGCGAGTGCGAGTTGGATTTTGTTGGTTCTCCTCGGGTGCGTCAATCATGGTGTTCTGCGGATCAAACTTGAATAACTTCTCGTACTACTACGGAATAACAAGCAATTTCCGATCCAGTTTCAATTTTTTGATTGCTCTCGTCAATGTAATACTTGCATTCGCTTTGTGATCACTCCTTCCGGTGTGATTAATCGGTAAAGAATTGTCTGCGAGGGAAGTTTTCCTGGAGTCCAGTCAAACGAGTGCTTCCCCGCCGAAAGCGATTCGTTCGCGAGTGTGGCGATCATGCGACCTGCGGGATCGAATAATTCCAATGCAGCAAACTCCTGTTTCGGAAGCTCAAATTGGATTGTCGTGCTGCTGTAGACAGGATTCGGATAGTTAGTGAGTCCCAGATCGAACTCTGAAGCTGGCGCATTCGGTGACGCTACTCCGAGTGTGACTACCGAAGAATAAACTCCCTTGCCTTGCGTAGCAACCGCGACAACTCCATCCGATTCTCGGGCATCGATCATCTCGACCGTGATGGTTCCGATCGTGCTTGCGCCTTCACGCGTCCAAGTTGTTGATGCACCCGAGATGTCGGTGGTTGAAAATAATCCGATGGTTGTGCCGAGGTAATAAAACGTCTTTGCGCCATTGTGAAGGATAGATACCCAACGGCACGAAGGACCGTTACCCGATCCATCCGGATTTTCCTCTATGTTTCCACTGATGTTTCTCCAACTTGCGCCTCCATCACTCGATGCAAAAATACTTTGCACGCTATAATTCGAAAAGACAGCGATAATTTGCTCCGCGTCTCGTGGATCGACTGCGATGCAACTAATAAATGCGTTTGGAGGGAAGAGCGGGCTTGATATCTCTCTGGGCATCGGATCACCTACGTGTGCATCATCGACTCGGAAGATTTTGCTCTGACTCGTAGCATAATACAATCGATGTGAGGGCAACGTCGATACAGCGACTGCGCTGATCACAGATGTGTCAACAATCTCCGTAGACAAAAGCTTATCCCAATTGAGGGATGTGTTCTGATTATTGTTGTTCGGGATAGCCGTCAGATCTGAGTTGCGCCAAATGAAATGCCCTGAAGCCAGGTACATCACTTTGGTGTTTGTTCGGTCGAGCGCAAATGGAGCGACGAACACCGAAAAATCATTCGTATTATCGATAGGCGTCACATCCGCGTAGCTCGTCGGATTGAATTGTGCATCATAGCCGAAACGGGAGACATTTCCAAATTGACTCGCCGAATACAGTGCGTGCTCATTTCCGCCAATTGCCGAATAGCAGCCGTCTCCACCACCTACCATATCCCATGGAGTATCACTGCCATTTGTCGTATACGATCCGTTATCTTGCAAACCACCCAGCAAGAGCGGATCTCCGGTTGCCATGTGATCGAGTGCAACAGAGACGAAAAGTGTCGAATGATATCCGCTATTCAGATTTTCCCAGATGACCGAATCGACATTGTTGTCGGTCTCGAAAATTCCACCATCCGTCCCAGAGTACATCGCGTTAGGATTCGAGGGACTGAATATCAATACATGATTATCCGGATGATGGCCTGGATAAAAGCTATTCGGTCCATAGCCTCCGATCCAACTCGTGTGATTCGAGGTGTTGAATCCATCCGTGCTTCGATAAAGATTGGTGCCCCCCAAAAAGACAGCATTCGTATCGCTTGGTTTCACGGATACCATGAGTGCGTATCCACCAAGTGTATTTGTAGAATATCCACCTGACGGATTTGTAGGATCATAGGGTAAACTTTGCGATCTATTTTCCCACCTTCCGCCCAAACCAACACCAGTGCCTGAAAGATATTTATATTTCCAAAAACTATGTCCGGTTTGATTCGTACCGGGAGTCTCCATAAAAGCATAAACGATATTCTGATCGCTCGGCGCAAGCGCTAAGCGCATTCGATTCGTTTGTGCGGGCCAACCAGTAGTTGGAGTGATTGCCTTCCAGGTCAGCCCATCGGTCGATCTCCAAATACCGGCGGAAATCGATGAGCCACCATCGAGTGTATACGAACTCAATGCGGCATAGAGCACTCCGTTCGTCGTCATCACAAGATCGCTACAGAATGATCGATAGGTCGTGTCGCCGAGGACTCTTGTCCATGAAGTGCCACCATCGGATGAACGCATGATGCCGGTATAACAAGCGGCATAGATTATATCCTGTGCGGTGTTCGGATCGAGCACGATATTCCAAACGCCATCGAATGCCTGATCGAGATCGTTTGGCTTCTTAGTTACGGTCGAGGGCAGGGGAGTCCAGGTCACACCTTGATTGGAAGATCTGTAAATTCCGTTTCCAAGGTCACGTGTGCGCCATCTGGGTGGACTAACGATACTTGCACGTCGCCAAGTTGTGCTAAGCAACTCCCCGGTTCCATAGTACCAAATGTTGTGATGATTGGCGCGGATATCTTGGGCAAGACATGTTGCGTCATGGAGTTGATCGGGAGCTGTTGTCGCGGTCCACGAATGTCCGGTATCGATCGAACGCCAAACGCCGCCTTGTGCAGAGGCCGCGAGTATGATGCTTTCATCGTCTCTATCCAATGCAATATCAAGCGTTCTGCCACCGACGTTATTCGGGCCGCGAGATATCCAATCAGTTCCTACAGCCAGTGTGGAAGATGGGGAGGCGCTCTTAAAGCTTGCCGCACGCTGATCAAGTTTGTGACTGAACGCGAGTTCGCGCCTGCGAATGTCGAAAGGGATTTCGCCAGTTGCGGGATCGTGCAACTTAAGCCAGTCATAGTATTGCTTTGCTGCGGTATTTTCTTCCGAAGCTGACTCCTTCACAGCGCGATGCAGCACCGGTGTATGCGAAAAATTGTGACCTGCAAGGAACACTCCTAATGCGAGAAGCGAAATGGAGAAGAGTACACGTTTCATGAATTTGCAATGGATGGTAAGCTGCACGGGTCATGCAAGGCGTCGAAGTCGCACAATGCATAAAGATCACGAGCAAAGGTAACCCTCGAATGCATCCAATCCGTTCTCAGTAGACTATCCTGCCAGTCGTGTCAGGTGGTGCTTAGCCGAGCAAGAATTGGACATTCGCACCTGGTGCAATCTCAAGCCCGGCAGCGTCATTGACAAAAATGCGTGCAGGACTTGAACCGATCAATTGCAACTCGTCATTTTCTAAACGGAGCATCGTACCCTCACGCAAACCAACCACGTACACATTCGGATTGACTTTCGTAAACTCTGCCAATCTGTCTTCGCGTGTTTCACCACGCTGACCCGGCAGTGATTCATTGGTGAAATGCGGGTTGAGTTGAAACGGGACCAAGTTCAGTGCACCAAGCGATGGTGGCTCCACAATTGGCATATCGTTTGTGGTCTTGATCGTTGGTGCAGCGACGTTCGAACCGGCACTCCAGCCGACGTATGGCACACCGCTTTCCACACGCTCGCGAATTTCATTCAAGACGTTCGCTTGATATAAACCTCGGAGTAAATGAAACGTGTTGCCTCCACCGATCATGATCGCTTCTGCTTCGCGCACGGAAGCAACCGGATCTTTTGCATCGGCGATCGAATCGACCTCGAAGCCGATTAGCGCCATACGTTCGCGGACCATCGCGGCATAACTTTCAAAGGTAATACGCACTCCGGCAAATGGAACAAAGAGAATGCGCTTGACATCGCTGCCAAGAAACTCCTGAATGATCGCACTCGGATATTGCAAAAATGGCTCGCCCGCGTTGGTCGAATTGCTAAGCAGTAGAAGGCGTTTGTCTGACACGCGATGTATTTTGAGATAATAAAAAGTTAGACTTCCTCGCCGGGTGCTTTGATCTCGCGTTTGAATTTCTCCTCAAACACAATGTAGAGTGCAGGCACAAAAAACAACGTGAGTGCAGTCGATAGAGTCAATCCACCGATGACAGCAACCGCAAGTGGAGCCTGAGTAGTTTCGCCACCAACACCGATAGCCATCGGTATCAAGCCGAGCACCGTCGCGATAGAGGTCATGAGGATTGGCTTGAGCCTTGTGCGTCCAGCAGATACCACCGCTTCATGCAAGGACACACCTTTCATTCGAAGATGATTCGTATAATCGACGAGCAGAATTCCATTGCTTACCACAATACCGACCATCACGATGATACCCTGAAACGAAGTAACCGAGAGCGTCGTGTGCGTCAGAAATAACGCCCACAACACTCCGACGATACCGAAGGGCACCGTGAACATGATGATGAACGGATCCATGAGCGATTGAAACTGTGAAGCCATCACGACATACACAAGTAAGATCGCGAGTCCGAACGCAAGTATCAGATCGCCAAAAGTTTTTTGTTGTTGTTCGACGTTACCACCGAGCTTGATCTCGAATCCTGAAGGTATCGGTAGCTTATCGAGCTTTGCGCGAATATCCGCGGCAACAGAGCCAAGATCTCTACCACTGACATCAGACGTCACATCAATAATCCGCTGCTGGTACTTACGATCAATCTGCACCGGGCCCGTTGCTTTTACGATTGACGCAACACTACCAAGCAAAACTTGGTCACCGGTCGCCGAGGTGAGGACGATATGCTTCAGATCTTCGATGTTCGAGCGATAGTCTTCGGCAAAACGCACGAGGATGTTATACTGATTTCCGGAAACAGGATCAGTGTATAGCGAAGCCACGCTGCCATTGATCGCAGTATTGATCGTGTTCGCGATCGCTGCAGCGTCGATGCCAAGCAGGCCGGCCTTGTCACGATCGATCGCAATACGTAACTCAGGAAGATTATCTTCACGACTCGATTGTACGTTCACGGCACCGGGTGTCGAGCGAACAATGTCCGCCACTTGCTTCGAAAGTGCCGAGCCTGTTGCAAGATCAAATCCGCGAATCTCCACATCGATCGGAGCCGTCGATCCGAAATTCAACAGAAAGCGCAAGAAACCTCCGGGTGTGACAAAAACACTCGCACCAAGATAGTTTGCAAGCTTCGGTCGCAAGGTGCTTATCACCTCGAATACTGAACGCTTGCGCTGATCAACCGGAACAAGCGCTACCGTGATATTGGCAGCGTGACTTCCTGAATTTCTACCAAAGAAATTTCCGCTTCTCGCCGAAGGCACTCCCACCTCAGATACCTCCGCTTGCAACTCTGGGACATTCTTTTGAATAATCTCTTCGATGTTCTTGACGATCTTTGTCGTCTCTTCCATTCGGCTTCCGACGGGAAGCTTGATGTTTACTGCAAACTGACTCTCATCCTGATCGGGAAAGAATTCGGTGCCGATGAATTTGAACAGGAACAAGGATGCAAGTGCAACGACAACTATACTCCCCAGAACAACCTTGCGATGTGCAAGTGCTTTCTCTAACCAATCGACATACCAATCGTCGATTCGCTCGATGCGGTCGTGTAAGAATACGCGCAAGCGATCCGACGATTTTGTCGAGGCGCGTTCCAGCTGTTTCTCCGGAGGCAAGAACTTGAGACAGAGAAGCGGGGTGACAGTTCGACTTACAAAGAACGAACCGAATAATGCTACGGCGATCGTGATCGTCAGTGGAACAAAGAGCAACTTCGCGATACCGGTCAAAAAGACGATGGGCAAAAACACGATGACGGTCGTAAGCGTGGATACGAAAATCGGAGTAGCAACCTCTTTTGCAGCTTCGAGCGTGGCTTGCATTTTCGATTGACCCGGCTTCCGTTCGTTGTAGTGACGACTGATCGCTTCCAGTTCGACGATTGAGTCATCAACCAGTCTTCCGACGGCGAGTGCCAGACCTCCGAACGTCATAATGTTCAGCGTCACATTGCCAAACCGGAACATGATAAACGTGATGAGTATCGAGAGCGGAATTGCCACAATAATAATGATCGTCCCTCGAACATTACGAAGGAAGAGCAGAATGATCAGCATCGCGAGCAACGCACCGAACATCGCCTCACGCTCCAATCCGGAGATAGTTTGGCGAATGTACAGCGATTGATCGAAGGAAACGGTAGTACGCACGTTTGCCGGAACGCCGGTAAGTTTTGGAATGGCTTTCATCACCGCATCAACCACCGTGACCGTGTTTGCATTTGCGAGCTTCTGCACTTTCAAGGTGAGTCCAGGTCCGCCGTTGACGCGAATCGTTTGCGTCTGCTCCTGATAACTATCTTCAACTGTGGCGATGTCCCGAATGCGAATCGGAACGCCATTAACAACACGCACGACAATATCGCCGATCGGTTGAACGACATTGAATCGGCTCTCTGTCTTGAGCGAGTAATCGAACACGCCACTCTTGAGATCGCCCGACGGGATAATGAGATTCGCATTCGCAACGGCGCTGAGAATCGCAGGAATCGGAAGGTGCGCTCCTTCTACGCGATTGCGATCGATCATCACATGGATTTCACGAATACGCCCGCCGGAAACCTGCGCACTCGCGACACCCGGAAGATGCTCCAGCTGCGGCTCGATGACGTTAAACGCAAGATCATACAGATCGCGCTGGTCCATAGTACCACTCACCGCGATCGTGACAACCGGTTGATTCGTAATATCAAATCGAAGTACGATCGGCTGCGAGACTCCGGTTGGGAGTTGATTCATCACACGGTTGATGCGTTGAATAACATCTACCATTCCAACATCGGTATTCGCACCCCAATTGAAGTTCATGCGAATTTGTGAAATGCCTTCACGAGTGCTCGATTGTACATAATCGATATCATTCACTGAGCTTACGCCACGTTCCATCGTCGCTGTAACTGATTGCTCCATATCCATCGGACCAGCCCCAGGATAGAACGTGATTGCGGTAACAACCGGAATTGAAATATTCGGCAAGAGATCGACGGGCAACTGTTGCACCGAAACCAATCCGAGCACGACGATCGTCAGGCTGAATAGAAACGTCGAGATCGGGTACCTAAGCGCGAGTCGGGTTAGCCACATAAAAAGTTGAAGCTATGAAGTTGGAGCGAAAGAGTCACAAAGTGGAAGCAGCCGTTTTACTTGGAGATGAGCACCTTGCCTTTGTCCTTGACAAAATTCTGTCCACTGATAACAATGTCCTCCGAGCCATCAAGACCCTTCAGAATTTCGGTGCGCCCACCATTTTCCGTTCCGATCGAAACGGGAAGTTTGTGCGCGACACCGTTATCGACTGTATATACATAGGCACCTGACTGATCTTTTAGAACTGCTTCGGTGGGGAGGGTGAGTGCATCGGGATGCTCACCGAGAATGAGGGTCACTCGCGCGAACGCTCCCGGTTTTAGCGCATGATCGGAATTCGGAATTTGAATTTCGACGGGCATCGTTCTCGTTGCCAGGTTTATCGCTTGACTATACCGCGCAACCTTGCCTTTGAATGTGCGTCCCGGCAAAGCATCCACCGTAACGATAGCCTCCTTGACTTTCGCAATCGCCGGAACATCCCGATCAAATATGTTAATCAGCACTTTCACAGTGTTAATATCCATCAGCGTATAGATCGTCGAGTTGCTTCCAGCGATAGCTGTATTCGCCGAAACAACTGCGCCTTGGTCGAGAAACCGCTTCGTGATGTACCCTGAGAATGGGGCAGTGATCTTGGCGTAATTCAATCGGATGCGAGAGGCTTCATAAGCAGCTTTCGCGCTGTTATATGTGGACTCTGCATTGTCAACTTCTTGTTGCGAACTCAGATCTTTCGCAGTAAGCTTTTTTGTACGATCATAAATCAATTTCGCATTGGAGAGACTCGCTTGCGCTTGTTGAGCGATTTGAAAAAGCTCGGTCGTATCGACGAGTGCGATCAGTTGGTTCTGATGCACTTGCGAACCCATATCGACAAACACGCGGTCGAGCGTGCCGGTGACTTTGCTGAAAATGCTCGCTTGTTGAATCGGAGCAACATCGCCATTGAACTCGAGTTGATTTAGTACGGTCTGTCGAAGCGGTTTATCGATTCGCACGGGAGCAATGACTTCCTTCTTGACTTCGGAAGCCGCGTTCGTGCTGTTAATGCGTGAGATCGTAAGTGCCGCAATCCCCACCACAGCGATGATAAGGATCGAATAACCAATTATTTTTTTCATTTCCAAGTTAAGGCTGCTCTTGACCGTAATACACACTTACGGAAGCAGGAAATTCAACAATGGATTTATTGACGGGTTGACGGTTTGCTTCGCGCTGGTTTTCCTTACGGTCACCCGTTTCGAAGCGCCTATACAACCACGCATACTAACTTTCTGTGCCGACAACTATCGGTATGACAATTAATTAATACTGCGCGTGCAGAGACTCATATTCAAGATAACTAATCGACCATCTGCGGCATCACAGGTAAATCTCGAAAGGGAATATCGGAAAGAAGTATATCCCGATTTTTCTCTGCAAAACCTTGCAAACCCCACTCGCTATTGAATAGAATTGCTGTCTCACCCATTCGATCGGTCGCGATGATCGCTCCGAGCGGCAGCGTTTTAGTTGCGAGTAACTCATCGGAAACTTCCGGCGAAACCCAACGCATTAATTTCCAGCTTGCCTCTTCGAGACGTGAAGTAGCTCCATACTCGGATTCGAGTCTCGCTTGTACTACTTCGAACTGCAATGGACCGACTGCGCCCAGGATCGGAATTCGTCCAGAACCGTTCTTCGAATAAAATGTCTGGACAACTCCTTCTTGCAACAACTGATCGAGTCCATCGCGGAATTGCTTGAACCGTGAACTATCGGGATTGTGCATGAACACAAAATGCTCCGGTGCAAAGCGTGGAATTTCGCTATAGAGAATTGCGGGATCTTCTGTCAGCGTGTCACCAATTCCAAACGCAGAGTTACCGACCAAGCCTACGATGTCGCCCGGGTACGCTTCGTCAACCGTTTCGCGTTGCTGCCCAAATATTTTTTGCGAGTTAGAGAGTCGAACCGTTTTTGCCGAGCGCGAGTGCGTTACTTGCATATCGCGCGTGAAGATACCCGAGCATATACGCAAAAATGCAATTCGATCGCGATGACGCGGATCCATGTTCGCCTGTATCTTAAAGATGAATCCCGAGAACGAAGGATTCTCCGGAGTGATAACCCCGGCCGAAGTGGTGCGTGGCTCCGGACCTTGCGCAAGTGCAAGAAATCCATCGAGCAAAAGTTGAACACCGAAATTATTCGTTGCGCTACCAAAGAAAACAGGTGTGAGTTTTCCCGATCGGACAGCCTCTGCATCGAAACTTTCGCCAGCCATGTCGAGCATCTCAAGCTCTTCGAGTGTACGAGCGTACGTCGCCGGCGATAGCATATTCTTTACAAGCGGCTCCGAGAGATCCGCAATCGTAAGCGGCGCACGATACGCGCCACCGATCGTACGTTCGAAAAGATGCACCTCTTTGTTTCGTCGATCGAACACGCCTTTAAAATCCATGCCCGTCCCGAGCGGCCAGTTCATCGGATAGGCGCCGATACCAAGTACGCTTTCCAGTTCGTCGATAAGCTCGATGGGGTCCATCGTCGGACGGTCGAGTTTGTTCATGAACGTGAAGATCGGCACACCACGCCGGCGACAAACTTCGAAGAGCTTCCGCGTTTGGGCTTCGATACCTTTTGCAGCATCGATAACCATCACGACTGCATCGACCGCAGTCAATACTCGGTATGTATCCTCGGAGAAATCTTGGTGACCAGGTGTGTCGAGAAGATTAATGCGAAACCCATTGTAGTCGAATTGGAGGACGGTGCTGGAGATCGAGATACCGCGCTTGCGCTCAAGCTCCATCCAATCGGAGGTCGAGGCTCGCTGATTTTTGCGTGCAGTCACCGAGCCGGCAAGCTGAACTGCACCGCCATAGAGAAGGAATTTCTCCGTTAGTGTTGTTTTTCCAGCGTCGGGATGCGAAATAATTGCAAACGTCCGTCTGCGAGCGATCTCTTCGGTTGTTGTCATAAGCGGACGGTAAACCGCGAATTCACCGGAAAGAATTCGTGACCCTTTTCGGGGCTCTGCGCCGCTTTTTCTCGGCGTGGCACCAGCTCATGCTTCGACCGCCGCGCTTTGAGCTGATTTAACTCTCGCGGCCTCCATTTGTGCCTCCGAGTCATTCGCTTCAATCGCACTGACCTCGATCGGACGACCGACACCCGTTGCAGGATTTGCGAGCTTCGCACGATGTTCAACTGCGAGGGCATAGCTCTCGCGATCGATCTTGGAATCAATCCAGGCGATGAGATCAAAGTACCGGAATGCATAGCGCTCGAACGGATCGCTCATGAATCCTACGAGTTCATCTTTGAACCTCACACACGCCTCTCGAAACATCGCAGGATTGCGAAGCTCCGGAAGCTTCTTCAACAGCTTGAGCAAGGCACGCTCGCTTTGATACAAATTATTCGTTGTCGAGAGATAACGCTGCGTCGATTGTATCGCGTACTCCAAATATTTTTTGTTGCCCATCTCATAATGCAGAATGAGATTGAATAGGCGACATGTGTAGTACAACTCCTGGCCTTTGATCAACTCTTTCTCGGCGAGTGCTTTGTTCAACCATATAAGTGCGTTGTCGTATTCCCCGATCGCGAAAAGAATATGTGCTGCGCGGAAATAAATCAACACGATGG